>JAHZJY010000351.1 GCA_022600695.1 Actinomycetes bacterium
CCGCGGCGACAGCTGAGCGGATCGTCGCCGCGCGTTGGGCGGCGAGCACCAGGGCATCGTCGTCGGCCGGTCGCACCGGAATTCCGCGGGCGGCGGCAGTGGCCTCCACGCAGTCCCGCACCGCGGGGTCGGCCAGCACCAAGGCGGCCGGGATGCCGGGTGACATCTGTTTGGGGCGGACCAGACCTTTCGAGTCCACGTCGGCCGCGATGTACACGGCGAAGACGCCATGGTCGGGGCACAGGTCCGCGGCCAGTGCCACGGCCGTCAGGGCCGTCCGGGTCAATCCGCCCAGCACCAGGCCGCGGCCGGGAAACCACCACAGCGGCAACCGGTCGACCTGCCGGGTGATCGCATCGGTGAACAGATAGCCGACCAGTCGGCGGGTCCGGATTTCGGTCACCCGGGTCCAGTCCACCTCGTCACCGTCGAACTCGATACCGGCCGGGCTGAGCGCCACTGACCCGAACCGGTTGAGGTGGCGGACCAGGCCGCGCACCGGGGCGGGAACAGAGGGCAGACCGGCCGCGAATTCGCCCACTCCCACGCCCCAGCGGGACACGGCCGGGCCGGGATCGGGGCGTAGCGGTTTCATCACCGCGGCGCCGATCCCGACGGCCAGAGCGGTGACGACATCGACCGGTGAGACCATGTGCGCGACCTTACCGCCGGCTGCCGGTCAGCTCGTCGGCCAATAGCGCCAGGATGGGCGAGCAGCCGGCGTCGACCTTCACGGTCGCCAACTCGTCGCCCCGGGTGGGTCCGCGGTTGACGACGGCGACCGGGATGCCGCGCGCGGCGGCGTGCCGGACGAACCGGTAGCCGGAGAACACCGTCAGCGAGGATCCGGCCACCAGCAAGGCCTCGGATCCGTCCACCAACGCATACGCTTGTTCCACAACCTCTTTGGCAACCGACTCGCCGAAATAGACGATATCGGGTTTGAGCATGCCGGCACACAGGGGGCAGTCCACGAACCGGAACGACTCGGTATTCGCGACCACGGCGTCGGCGTCCGGGGCTACGGCCAGCCCGCCGAATCTGGCGGCGCGCTCGGTGAACCCCGGGTTAGCGATCTCCAGGAGTTCGGCCAGCTCAACCCGGGTCATGGTGTGCCTGCAGTCCAGGCACACCACTTGGGCGTAGGTGCCGTGCAGATTGATGACAGTCCGGCTTCCGGCCCTGGTGTGCAGAAGGTCGACATTCTGGGTGATCACCCCGGTCACCGTCCCGGCGCGTTCGAGAGCGGCCAGCGCGCGGTGCCCGGCATTCGGCTGGGTGCGTGCCATATGTCGCCAGCCGAGGTGGTTGCGCGCCCAGTAGCGCTGCCGGAACTCGGCGCTGGAGGTGAACTGCCGGATGGTCATCGGGTTGGCCGGCGGGGAGTCCGGGCCACGGTAGTCCGGGATTCCGGAGTCGGTCGAGATTCCGGCACCGGTCAGCACCGACACGCGCCGACCGGCGAGCAGTGCGACGAGTTCCGGTGCGTCCACAACGACAAGGGTACGTACGGGTTGATCATGCCTGGCCTATGCGCTGGTGGTGAAGCGAACTATCGCACTGGCGAGTCGGTTGCGCCGCGGCCAGATCGGTGCCCCCGACGACGGTGTATTCGCCCGGCGCCATCGGCGTGTGGACCGGAGGCGGCTGTCGATGACGGACCGTTCATGCAGACGGTGACCGTCTGATCCTGACCGGCCGGGGCAGGTGGCCGGGCGACGCAGTCGTTCGTGATCTTCCGGGTTGATTCCGTCACTGCAGCCTTCGGCGAAACTGACTGGGCGACAACCCTGTCCAGCGAGTGAACGCATGGGTGAAGCTGGCGGTTTCGGCATAGCCCAATTGCCTGGCCAAGGTCTCGATTGAGACGTTGGTCGTAAGCATCTGTTCGGCCCGGTCGCGTCGCACCTCGGCTATCAATTCGCGGAACGACGCACCTTCATCGACGAGTCTGCGGCGCAGTGTGCGCGGGTCGATGTGTAGCTCGTCGGCGATCGTCTTCATCGTCGGGAAGCTCCGTTGGTCGTGAAGGATGCGGCTTCGAACCTGGCCTGTGACACCGACGCGGGACAATCGCCTGTCCAGCAGCTCCCGGCATTGCCGCTCGAACACCCGGGTCGTATTCGGATCGGATTGGGGCAGAGCGACATCGAGGGTTCCCCGCGCCGCGACGATCCGGTTCAGTGGCCGATTGGCTCGTACGTCGCTCGTCAGCGGCCACGTCTGCGCCAGCCGCTGCGCCCGTTGCTCGTCGAGGGTCGTCTCGGCCCATTCGACGGCGATGGGAATGTTCGCACCGGCCAGCACGGCAGCCAGTCCGGCCAGATCGCGTTCGACGATGAATGGCCGGATGTCGGCCGGAATGTCGTTGTCGTCGGCGACCGTGTATTCGCGTTCGCTGTCGGTGTCGATGGAGAAACGCACATGTGAGGGGAGCAACGCCTGATACGGCAGGATTCGCTCCAAACCCTCCCTGACGGTCGCACTGGTGAGAAAGGCGAAGCCGAGCACGCCCAGTCGGCCCAGCGTGCTGAAGCCGCCGATCTCGACGCCCAAACCGGGGCGGTCGCCGAGTCGGTTCACGATGTTGCTGACCACCCGGAACTCCTGGTGCGCCCAGATCTCGGCGTCCTCGTCGGTGAGCGTGGATTCGGTGAGGCCGGTACCCGCCAGGCAGTCAGCGATGGGGAGTTCCCCGGCTACCGCCTGGGTCATGATCCGTACGCCCTCGGTTCCCCGAGGGACGGCCCAGACCGGAACAGGAAACCGGGGCATAGTCCGAAAATATCAAAATTTCGTCCGGTCGGGACATTACCGCCGCCATCTCGCGCGCCTACCGTGAGGTCATGTCGTCCACTGCTATCGCCACGATCGTCCCCGAAGCCGGTCTCACCGATGAACTGCAAGCGCTTTACGACCAGACGCGCGCCGCCATGGGTGACGTCGACCTTGAGCACATCCGCACGGTGACCGCTTACTCGGAGGCCATCAACGCCCGGCGTCTGGAATTGCTGCGCACCGGCGGGTCGGGCGCCGCGGGGCGCGCCGCGGTGCTGGAGATGTTGTACCGGCTCCTGCAGTTCTCCGAACTCGGCCACAACATCCTGCACGGCAGCTACGACCATCTGCCCGGCAACGGTCGGTACCACTCCGATCGGTACGACTGGGACTTCAACGCCGACACCGCGCAGTGGAAGATCATGCACCATGAGGGCCACCACCCGAACACGAACATCGTCGGCAAAGACCACGACCTCGGCTACAGCGTGCTGCGAGGCCAGGCGGCCCAGGACTGGTTCGGCCACCATGCCGTCCAGGTCGCGCTGCTCGGCGCCATCTCTCCGTTCCTGACCCAGTTGGCACCCTTCTTCATCGCCAACATCACCAGACAGGTTGACGGCGGCCGGTTCTGGTCCCGCGGCACGCTGCGCGCGCCGGTCCGGATCGCCCTTGCCGATACCAAGCGACGACTGGTCACCGAGCCTTTCGCGACGGGCCGCAGGTTCGCGCCCACGCTGGTGTCCAACCACATCGGCGGAGTCGCCGGCTATGCCGCGGTCCTCTTTCTGGTCGCCATCGAGCACCACGCCGGCGAGGTCGAGGTCTTCGCCGACCCGGGACCCGATGAGACCCATGACGACTACTACGGACGCCAGATCCGTGCCACTCGCAATTTCCTGCGCAGCCCCAAGCTCGACTCCGCACTCGAGCGCATCCTCGATGAGGAGGTGCCCTTCGAGAACCGTCCCGACTTCCGGATCTTCTACGGCGGTCTCGACACCCACATCGAGCACCACCTGTTCCCGGACCTGCCGCCGAACCGCCAGCGCGAGGTCGCGCCGCGGGTGAAGGAGATCGTTACCCGGTACGGCTTGCCCTACCATGAGACGCCGCTGGGCGAGACGGCCGCATTGCTGCTCAAAACGCTGACCGGCCTGTCGATCCCGGTCGGTGAACGCGAAGCCGGACGCCCGCGGATGCTGTTGAAGCGGCCGGCCGGCCTGGCCCGGCGGCTTGCCTCCGGCATGCGCTACCGAACCCTGCCCGACGCGCCGTACCTGGACAAGACCCGTTGGTACAACGTGCCCGTCCGGGTTCTCGCCACCGAGCGGTTGGTGGGAGGGCAGGCGCGTTTGATCCGGTTGGAGAAGCCGCGCGGATGGGACGATGTCTGCTGGGATCCGGGGGCGTTTGTCTCGCTGCGCGTCATGGGTGCCGGTGCGGATGGCGGTGCGGATGGCGGCGAGATGCTGATCCGCCAGTACAGCCTGGTGCACGACAGCGACGGCTCCGACACCATGGACATCTGCGTCAAACGGGTGCCGGGCGGCCGGGTCTCAAATCTGCTCAACGACGGACTGCGCACCGGCGACTTCGTCACACTGCTGAGCCCTCCGGTGTCGACCGGTGGGCTGGCCACGCCAGAGGTTTCCTCCCGCGCACTGTTCGTCGCCGGCGGGGTCGGCATCACGCCGATCATCAGCCATCTGCGCAGGCTCGCCCGCTCAGCCGCGTCCACCGATGCTGTGCTGCTGTACTTCAACCACGACAGCGGGTCTGTCCTGTTCGACCCTGAGATCGCCGAACTCGGCTCGTTGCCGGGGATCACCGTTCATGTGTTCACCGGGCGCAGACCCTCCCGGTCCCTGATCGAGTCCCTCGTTCCGGACGCACGCGACCGGCAGACGTTCGCCTGCGCTCCAGCTGGGCTGGTCGAGTCGCTCCGGGGATTTCTCGGAGATCTCGGCCAGACGCCCGGACTGTTCCACACCGAATCCTTTGCCGCACCCGAGCCGGCCCGGCCCGTCGATGACGGCAGCCGCTACACGGTTACTTTTGCGCGCAGCCACCGGTCGATCGAAGTGGACGGCAGCACAACGCTATTGGAGGCTGCCAACCGGATCGGAATTCGGGTGCCGACTGGTTGCCGAAGCGGACTGTGCCGGGCATGCGTGACGTCGAAAATCAGCGGGACAACCAGGATCAGTGGGACAACACAGGGCGATGGCGGCGCAAGACCCGCCGACCGGATCACGGTCTGTGACAGCCTGCCGCGCTCGGACGTCGAACTGGACCTCTAAACCCGGTCACTCCAAGGCCGGCGCAGAGCCGGTAAATCGCGGGCCGAGCGTCGACTTCGGTGACGCCTGCGACAATGGGGCGTGGACTTTTTCTCCGCCTACGCCCACGGATTCGTGCGGGTGGCCGCGTGCACACACCGCACCGTGCTCGCCGACCCGGCCGCCAATGCCGAGTCGGTACTGCGGATCGCGCGGTCCTGCCACGACGACGGGGTCGCGGTCGCGGTCTTTCCCGAACTGACGCTGTCCGGATATTCGATCGAGGACATCCTGCTGCAGGACAGCATGCTCGACGCGGTCGAGACCGCGCTGGCCGACGTGGTCGCCGCCTCCACCGACCTGCTGCCGGTCCTGGTGGTGGGCGCGCCGCTACGGCACCTGCACCGGATCTACAACACCGCGGTGGTGATCCATCGCGGCTCCGTACTCGGGGTGGTCCCCAAGTCCTACCTTCCTACCTACCGGGAGTTTTACGAGCGTCGCCAGATGGCGCCGGGTGACGATATGGGCGGCACCATCGCAGTCCGCGGACAGGATCTGCCGTTCGGACCCGACCTGCTTTTCGATGCCGTCGATGTACCCGGACTGGTACTGGCAGTAGAGATCTGTGAGGACATGTTCGTGCCGATTCCGCCGAGTGCGCAGGCCGTCCTGGCCGGGGCGACAGTGCTGGCGAACCTGTCCGGCAGCCCGGTCACGATCGGCCGGGCCGAGGATCGCAAGCTACTGGCCCGTTCGGCGTCGGCGCGTTGTCTGGCCGCCTATGTCTATTCCGCGGCCGGTGAGGGCGAGTCGAGCACCGATCTGGCCTGGGACGGCCAGACCATGATCTACGAGAACGGTCGCCTGCTCGCGGAGTCCGAGCGGTTCGCGAGGGGCGATCGTCGCTGTGTCGCCGACGTCGATCTTGGTGTGCTGCGTGCCGAGCGGTTGCGGATGGGCACCTTCGACGACAACCGTCGCCACCACCAGGTAGCGCTGAATGAATTCCGTCGCATCGGTTTCCGGCTCGCCCCGCCGGCCGGCGATATCGGACTGCTCCGGGAGGTGGAGCGGTTTCCGTTCGTGCCCAGCGACCCCGCACGGCTGGAGCAGGACTGCTACGAGGGCTACAACATTCAGGTCGCCGGTCTGGCCCAGCGACTGCGCGCGCTGGACTTCCCCAAGGTCGTGATCGGCGTCTCCGGCGGACTGGATTCCACGCATGCGCTCATCGTCGCGGCGCGGGCGATGGATTCCGAGGCTCGGCCCCGCAGCGATATCCTCGCCGTGACCCTGCCCGGATTCGCTACCGGTGAGCACACGAAGAACAACGCGACCAGACTGGCGAAGACGCTCGGGGTCAGCTTCGAGGAGATCGATATCCGATCGACGGCGACATTGATGCTCACCGAGATCGGCCATCCTTTCGCGCGCGGTGAAGCGGTGTACGACATCACCTTCGAGAACGTGCAGGCCGGTCTTCGCACCGACTACCTGTTCCGGATCGCCAACCAGCGTGGTGGCATCGTGCTCGGAACCGGTGACCTATCGGAGCTCGCGCTGGGCTGGTCGACCTATGGCGTCGGCGATCAGATGAGCCACTACAACGTCAACGGTGGCGTACCGAAAACCTTGATCCAGCACCTCATCCGGTGGGTGATCGCATCCGGTGAATTCGATGTCCGGGTGGGCGAGATCCTGCAGTCCGTGCTCGATACCGAGATCACCCCGGAGTTGGTGCCCGTGGTTGAGGGCGAACGGATTCAGAGCAGCGAGGCCAAGGTGGGCCCGTACCCACTGCAGGATTTCGCGCTGTTCCACGTGCTGCGTTACGGCTTTCGGCCCGCGAAGATCGCGTTCCTCGCCTGGCACGCCTGGCATGAGGCGGACCGCGGTGCCTGGCCGCCCGGCTTCGCGGGCAAGCGGTCGGCCTATTCGCTGGGGGAGGTCAGACACTGGCTTGCGGTCTTCGCGCAGCGCTTCTACTCGTTCAGCCAGTTCAAACGATCGGCACTGCCCAACGGCCCCAAGGTTTCCCACGGCGGTTCGCTGTCGCCGCGCGGTGACTGGCGCGCACCGTCGGATATGTCCGCACGGCTATGGCTGGACGAGATCGAACGGCAGATCCCGGAAGGCTGATTTTCAGGCGGGTGGCGGCTCGACGCCCAGCACCCGCTGCATGTCCGCCTTCATCTCCTGTAGTTGGCTGCCCCAGTACCCCCAACTGTGGGTTCCGGCGGGCGGGAAGTTGAAGACGGCATTGCGGCCGCCCGCGGCAAGGTATTTTTTCTGGAACTCCTTGTTCGTGTCCAGGGTGATGTTCTCCAGGTAGCCGGCGGTGAACAGCCCGGCGACGCTGGGATCCTCAGTGTTGTCCAGGTCCGACGGCGCGCCGGTGCCGCAGTAGATCCACACCGCCGTGCCGTTGGCCACCAGTCGACCGACATTGACCATCGGATCGTTTCGCTTCCAGGCGGGGTCGCCCTTCGGGCCCCACATATCGGTGGCGCTGAAGCCGCCGGCATCCCGCATCGCGACATTGATCAGGATCGGCCACAGTCCCAGTGAGGGATTCAGAAACCCCGACAACGAGGCGGCGAAGAGGAACAGAGCGGGATGCCAGATCGCCAGGTTCAATGCCGGACCACCTGACATCGACAGGCCCACAATGGCGTTGCCGGTTGGTTGGACACCCCTGTTGGCGGCCAGCCAGGATGGCAATTCCCGGGTCAGGAAGGTCTCCCAGTTGTAGGTGACGGTGCCGGCGCGCCCCTTGGCGGGCCGGTACCAGTTGCTGTAGAAACTCGACTGGCCACCGACCGGCATCACCACCGACAAGCCGGATTGGTAGTACCACTCGAAAGCGGCGGTGTTGATGTCCCAGCCGTTGGTCTCATCCTCGGCGCGCAGCCCATCAAGCAGGTAGACCGCATGCGGACCGCCGCCCTGGAACTCGACGCGAATGTCGCGGCCCATCGACGGTGAGGGAACCTGCACGATCTCAATGGGCAGACCCTCGCGGGAGAACGCGGCCGCGGTCGGAGCGGTGATCAGACCGGGCAGCATCAGTGCCGTACCGATTGCCGCGACAAACCGGCGAGTCTGTAAGACCGTCATCGGCGCAAATTAGCAACGCCGTGCGATGAACTTGCTAGGCCACGCTGACCCGTGACCGCTTTGTTAGATCGTTCCGCGGTTCGGTGTCGGCCCCAACCTTCCGGTTGGTGGAGTACCGATACCCTGAGGAAATGAGCGTGCACACCACCGCTGTCGATGTCGATGTACGGCGGGCGGTACATGACGCCGCCCGGCGGGCCCGGGTCGCGATGCGCACCCTTGGCTCACTGACCACCGCGGTCAAGAATCGGGCCCTGCACGCCGCGGCTGATGCGGTGCTGGCCCACACCCACCAGATCCTCGCTGCCAACGCTCTCGATCTGGACGCGGCCCGTGCCGCCGGCACCCCGGAGGCGATGCTCGACCGTCTCGCGCTCAACCCGCATCGGGTCGACGGGATCGCCGCGGGGCTGCGTCAGGTGGCCGGGCTGCCCGACCCGGTCGGGGAGGTGTTGCGCGGCAGCACCCTGCCCAACGGCCTGCAGGTGCGCCAGCAGCGGGTGCCGCTCGGTGTGGTCGGTATCGTCTACGAGGGTCGGCCGAATGTCACCGTCGACGCCTTCGGCCTGACGCTGAAGTCCGGTAACGCCGTGCTGCTGCGCGGCAGTTCTTCGGCTGCGTATTCCAACGCCGAGCTGGTGACGGCGTTGCGTGGAGCGCTGTGCGGGGAGAAGCTACCCGAGGACACGGTTCAGCTGCTGCCCAGCGCCGACCGCTCCAGTGTCACCCACCTCATTCAGGCTCGCGGACTGGTCGATGTGGTGATCCCGCGCGGTGGTGCCGGCCTGATCGAGGCGGTGGTGCGCGACGCGTGCGTGCCGACCATCGAGACCGGTGTCGGCAACTGTCACGTCTATGTGCACGCCGGGGCCGAACTCGATGTTGCCGAGCGGATCGTGTTGAACGCGAAGACCCGTCGGCCCAGCGTGTGTAACGCCGCCGAGACCCTGCTCATCGACTCTGCTCTGGCCGGCACCGCAGGGCCCCGTCTCGTCGGCGCCCTGCGGCAGGCCGGGGTGACGGTGCACGAGAACCCGACCGAAGACGAGCTGCGCGCCGAGTTCCTGTCGATGGACATCGCGGTGGCCTTCGTCGACGGGCTCGACGCCGCCATCGAACACATCAATACCTACGGCACCGGGCACACCGAGGCGATCGTCACCACCGACTTGGCGGCCGCGCAGCGGTTCACCGAACGGGTCGACGCCGCCGCCGTCATGGTGAACGCCTCCACCGCGTTCACCGACGGCGAGCAGTTCGGCTTCGGTGCCGAGATCGGTATCTCCACCCAGAAGTTGCATGCCCGCGGTCCGATGGGCCTGCCCGAACTGACCTCAACCAAGTGGATCGTCCTCGGCGACGGCCACACCCGGCCCGTCTGAGCACCCGTCTGGAGACCGTAGTGACTGATTCCCCGGCGCCGGTGGCGCCGCTGTTCGCCGATATCGACGATGTCGGTCGCCGGCTGGCCGAGACCGGCTACCTGGCCGACACCGCCACCGCGACAGCTGTGTTCCTGGCCGACCGGCTGGGTAAGCCGCTGCTGGTCGAGGGTCCCGCCGGGGTCGGCAAGACCGAATTGGCCCGTGCCGTCGCTCAGGCCACCGGTTCGGAGGTGGTGCGGCTGCAGTGTTACGAGGGTGTCGACGAGGCCCGCGCGCTCTATGAGTGGAATCACGCCAAGCAGATCCTGCGGATCCAGGCCGGGTCCGCAGGCGGCGACTGGGACCGCACCAAGGACGACGTGTTCAGCGAGGAGTTCCTGCTGTCCAGGCCGCTGTTGACCGCCATCCGGCGCACCGAGCCGACCGTACTGCTGATCGATGAGACCGATAAGGCCGACATCGAGATCGAGGGTCTGCTGCTGGAGGTGTTGAGCGATTTCGCGGTCACCGTCCCGGAACTGGGTACTATCGTCGCCTCCCGCAAGCCATTCGTGGTGCTCACCTCGAACGCCACCCGCGAGCTGTCCGAGGCGCTCAAACGCCGATGTCTGTTTCTGCACATCGACTTTCCCGACCCCGATCTGGAGCGGCGCATCCTGCTCTCCCGGGTGCCGGCGTTGCCCGAGCGACTGGCAGCCGAACTGGTCCGCATCATTGGCGTCATGCGGTCCATGGCACTGAAGAAGGTGCCGTCGGTGGCCGAGACCATCGACTGGGGTCGCACACTGCTGGCGTTGGGCATGGACACCATCGACGATGCCACCATCGCCGCGACGCTGGGCGTGGTGCTCAAGCACCAGTCCGACCAGCAGCGCGCCGCCGGCGAGCTCCGGCTGAACTAGGCGCGACGATGGCCGCACGCAGAACCCGTCCGCCGCAGCCGCTGGCCCCCAACGGCCTGCCCGGCCACCTGGTCGGGTTCGTCGAAGCGCTTCGGGCTCAGGGTGTCTCGGTGGGTCCATCAGAGACCGTCGATGCCGGACAGGTTCTCAGCGTGCTTGATCTCGGCGACCGGGAGACGGTTCGGGAGGGACTGGCCTGCGCGGTGCTGCGCCGCGCGGACCACCGGCAGACCTACGACGCAGTATTCGACCTGTGGTGGCCGGCCGCGCTCGGTGCGCGCACCGTGCTGGTCGAGGACAGCGCAGGCGATCCGGACGGGCCAGAAGCACAGGATCTCGAGACTATGCGGGCGATGCTGCTGGAGTTGCTCACCGACAATCCCGATATCGGCGACCTCGATGACCGGCTGGTCGCCATGATCGCCGCGATCGTCGAGGCGCACGGCCGCTACACCTCCAGTCGGGGGCCGTCGTACTCGTCCTACCAGGCGCTCAAGGCCATGGGCCTGGACCAGCTCGAGGGCCGGCTGCTGGCCGGGCTGCTCGCACCGCACGGCGATGACCCGTCACCCTCGGCTGAGCAAATCGCCAAAATGCTCGCGGCGCAGAAGATCGCCCAGCTACGCAGGATGGTCGAAGGCGAAACGAAGCGCCGCACCGCCGAGCAGCTGGGACGCGAGCACGTCCAGATGTACGGAATTCCGCAACTGGCGGAGAACGTCGAGTTCCTGCGAGCCTCTGGCGACCAGCTGCGGCAGATGCGGCGGGTGGTGGCCCCGCTGGCCCGCACACTGGCCACCCGGCTGGCCGCGCGCCGGCGTCGCTCCCGGGCCGGGGCGATCGACCTGCGCAAGACATTGCGTAAGTCGATGTCCACCGGCGGTGTACCGATCGACGTCGTGTTGCGAAAGCCGCGCCCGGCCCGGCCTGAACTGGTGGTGCTCTGCGACGTGTCCGGTTCGGTCGCCGGGTTCAGCCACTTCACTCTGCTGCTGGTCCATGCGCTGCGCCAGCAGTTCTCCCGGGTCCGGGTATTCGCCTTCATCGACACCACCGACGAGGTGACCCACCTGTTCGGGCCCGACGCCGACCTTGCGGTGGCCATCCAGCGGATCACCCGGGAGGCCGGGGTCTACACCCGGGACGGGCACTCCGACTACGGCAACGCCTTCGCCTCCTTCACCGAGAACTTCCCGGGGGTGCTGTCTCCGCGCAGCTCGTTGCTGATTCTCGGCGACGGACGGACCAACTACCGCAATCCCGCCGTCGATGTGCTGACCCACCTGGTCAGCTCCAGCCGCCACGCACACTGGCTCAACCCGGAACCGCGGCACCTGTGGGGCAGCGGCGATTCGGCGGTGCCCCGTTATCAGGACGTCATCACCATGCATGAATGCCGTTCGGCCAAACAGCTGGCCGGCGTCATCGACCGGCTGCTGCCCGCCTGAGACGTAAGCTGACACACCGTGACGTCTCGGCTGGCATCTCGGCGCAGGGTTGGCGTGATGGGTGGGACGTTCGATCCCATCCACAACGGCCATCTCGTCGCGGCCAGCGAGGTCGCAGATCTGCTCGGTATCGACGAGGTGGTGTTCGTTCCCACCGGCCGGCCATGGCAGAAAGATCGGCACGTCACCGCCGCCGAGGACCGGTATCTGATGACGGTCATCGCCACCGCGTCCAATCCGCGTTTCTCGGTCAGCCGGGTCGACGTCGACCGCGGCGGTCCTACCTACACCACCGATACCCTCCGGGACCTCCGCGCGCTGCACCCGGACTGCGAGCTGTACTTCATCACCGGCGCGGACGCACTGGCCTCGATCCTGACCTGGCAGGGCTGGGAGAGACTGTTCGACTTCGCGACCTTCATCGGTGTCAGCCGACCCGGCTATGAGCTCACTGACAGCCATATCGTGGAGGCCGTCGACCAGTTGCCCGACGGCGCGTTGCGATTGGTGGAGATACCCGCCCTGGCGATCTCTTCCAGCGACTGCCGGGCCCGCGCGGCGGCCGGCCGGCCGATTTGGTACCTGGTACCTGACGGCGTGGTCCAATACGTCGCCAAACGCCGCCTGTATTGCGAACCGGTAGCCGCCGTGGCCGGCCGGGAGGCGGGACGGTGACCGCATCGCCGGAGGCGATCCTGATGTCGACGGTGGCCGCCCGCGCCGCCGCCACGAAGCTGGCCGATGACATCGTCGTCATCGACGTGTCCGGCCAACTGGTGATCACCGATTGTTTCGTCATCGCCTCGGCGGGTAACGAGCGGCAGGTCAATGCCGTCGTCGATGAGGTCGAGGACAGCATGCGGCTGGCCGGGTACAAGCCGGCCCGCCGGGAGGGAACCCGGGAGGGACGGTGGGTGCTGCTCGACTACGTCGATATCGTGGTGCATATCCAGCATCAGGACGAGCGCAACTTCTATGCGCTGGACCGGCTATGGCGGGACTGCCCGCTGGTCCCGGTGGACCTTGATGATCTCGACCAGCCAACCGGAGGGGAAAACGAGTGAGGGTGCGTCGGCTGGTGATGTTGCGCCACGGCCAGACCGAGTTCAACGCCGGCAGTCGGATGCAGGGTCAACTCGACACCGAACTGACCGACCTGGGCCGCGCACAGGCCGTTGCCGCCGCCGAGGTGCTGGCTAAACGTCAGCCGATGCTCATCGTGTCATCCGATTTGCGCCGTGCCGCCGATACCGCAGCCGCGCTCAGTGACCGGAGCGGGCTGTCCGTCCGGATGGACACCAGGTTGCGGGAAACTCACCTCGGCGACTGGCAGGGGATGACACACCACCAGGTTGACGCCGCTGCGCCGGGTGCGCGGCTGGCCTGGCGCGACGACGCGACGCTCGCGCCGCACCGGGGGGAGAGCCGGATCGACGTGGCGGACCGCAGCCTGCCGCTGGTGGCCGATCTGGTTGCTGGAGAGCCGGATTGGGGTTGCGGCGATCCTGACCGCCCGGTGGTGCTGGTCGCCCATGGCGGCTTGATCGCTGCTCTGACTGCAGTGTTGCTCGACCTGCCGATCGACAACTGGCCGGTGTTAGGCGGCATGGGTAACGCAAGCTGGGCCCAGCTGTCCGGCCACGGGGCCACGGATGCCGCGTTCGCCGACCTGCGGTGGCGGTTGGACGTGTGGAACGCATCGGCCCAGGTGGCCAACGATGTCCTGTGATCCGGGCACCCGTCGTAATGCGCTGTTGATTTTCGCCGACTCGCTGGCCTACTACGGACCGCAGGGCGGATTACCTGCTGATGACCCGCGTATATGGCCCAATATCGTTGCCGATCAGATGGATTGGGAACTGGAACTAATCGGGAGGATCGGGTGGACCTGCCGGGACGTGTGGTGGGCCGCGACCCAGGACCCGCGGGCCTGGGCAGCGCTGCCCAGGGCGGGTGCGGTGATCTTCGCGACCAGCGGGATGGACTCATTGCCCTCTCCGCTGCCCACTGCGATGCGGGAACTGATGCGCTACGTCCGGCCGCCGCGATTGCGCCGCTGGGCTCGGGACGGATACGGCTGGCTACAGCCCCGGCTCTCGCCGGTGTCTCGATCTGCGCTGCCGCCGAAGCTGACCGTCGATTATCTCGAGATGACCCGCAAGGCAATCGACTTCAACCGTCCGGCGATACCCATCGTCGCAGCATTGCCCTCGGTGCATATCGCCGAGACCTACGGCCGGGCCCACCACGGCCGAGCGGGCACCGTATCGGCAGTCACCGGATGGGCGGCCGGTCACCACATCCCTCTGGTCGATCTCAAGGCGGCCGTCGCCGAACATGTGCTCGCCGGTCGCGGCAACCCGGACGGCATCCACTGGAACTTCGAGGCTCACGAGGCGGTCGCCGAGTTGATGATCAAGGCGCTCGCTGAAGCGGGTGTGCCTCGGGATGACGCCCGGGGCTGACAGCGTGCCGGTCACCGTGGTCACCGACTCGGCGTCGAGGTTGCCCGCAGATGCCCTCGTAGACTGGGGAATCCGGGTGGTGCCACTGCACGTGCTGGTCGGTGGCCGGGACCTCAGGGACGGTGTCGATACGGTGCCGGTCGAGCTGGATCAGTGTTCCCAGGTCAGCACCGCCGGCGCGAGCCCCGCCGAACTGACTGCGGGCTACCGCACGGCTCTGGCCGCCAGTGGCGGTGACGGTGTCGTGGCGGTCCACATCTCGGCCGCGCTGTCGAGCACCTGCGGAGCCGCCGAGCGTGCGGCCCGGGGATTCGACGGTGCCGTGCGGGTGATCGACTCCGGATCGGCGGGTATGGGCATCGGCTTCATCGCATTGACGGCGGCGAGGGCTGCCCGCGGCGGTGCCGACTTGGACACCGTTGCCGCGCACGCCGCGGCGGCGGCATCGAGGGTTCACGCCTATATCGTGGTGCAGCGGCTGGAGAATCTGCGCCGCAGTGGCCGGATCGGGGCCGCCGCCTCCTGGTTGGGTACTGCGCTGGCGCTCAAGCCGTTGCTGCGGATGGATAACGGGCATTTGGTGCTGGCCCAGCGGGTCCGGACTACCTCCAAGGCCATCACGGCGATGGTTGAACACGTTCTGGAGGTAGTGGGGGAGCGCAGGGCGGCACTGGCGGTGCAGCACGTCGACAATCCGGCCGGAGCAGCCGACGTGGCCGCGACCCTGGCCAGCGCGTTGCCGGCCTGCGGTCCACCCATCGTCACCGACCTGGGGCCGGTGCTCGGCGTCCACCTCGGGCCCGGGGCGCTGGGCGTTGTCGTTGAGTTGGGGCCCTAGCCGTTCGCCATGGGCGGCGCCGCGAACCGGCCGGTCACCGGCGGAAGCCCGGCCAGCGTCACGATGCCGGGCGCGGCCGCCACCACTGCCGGCACCGCATTGGTCACCGGCATCGCGGTGTAGATCATGCCCAGCCCCATGAAACCGGGTTCGGTCCAGTCCTTCGGGGGCAGGCAGTGCAGGACGGTGCGCATGTTAGGCATCCCGAAAACCTGGATCACATGGCCGTGCTCCAAAGGTTTCGGTGGGATGACGTGGTTGCCCATGGTCCAGTTGAAGCCGACGCTGACGACATTGTGCTCACCGACCCAGCCTCGGTGGTAGCCCATCACGCCGCCGACGGTTCCTTCCGGGATCGTCATGAACCCGAGGTCGGTGTCACCGGTGGCCGGAGTGAACGTCACATCGAATGTCATCCGGTCCAGATCCGCGCCGATCGCATCGGCCATCATCGCCGCGGACTCGGCGAATACCTCGCTCTCGGTGCGGACGCTCTCGGCCAGTCCCGGGCGGTCGGGGTCGCACGAAAAGCCCATTGCGGTCTGGGTTCCGGCCGATTCGTATGTTGAGCAGTCCACCGACTCGGTGATCCGGATCTCATCGACGCGTTCGCAGGCTCCGGAGAGAACCATGCCCACCATATTGGTCATACCGGGGTGTGCTCCGCTGCCGAAAATCGTGGAATTGCCTCGCTCACATGCCTTCTCGATACGGTCAAGGTCCTCGGGTGTCTGCTTACCGCCGGTGATCCAGGCCGCCGACGAACACACGTTGACCCCAGCCTCCAGCAGCCGAACCAGGTCGCCGATGCTCGGCCACAACGGGTTGTAACAGCAGGCATCGGGCTCGGCCGCGAGGAGAGCATCAATATCGTCGGTGGCGGCGATTCCGGTGGGACCGTGGCGTTCCGTCGCCAGACCCGCGAGTTCGGCGGCATCCATGCCGACCTTGTCCGGGCCGTGGGCGTAGACCCCGACCAGTTCCATATCGGATCGGCCGATGATGGCGTGCAGCGACCGGCGGCCGATATTGCCGGTAGTCCACTGGATCACCCGAAGTGGACGCTCTGCTGTCATCGGCATCTCCTCAGAGTGTGACGGTCGCATCTGTCGGGCAATGGCGGCGACCTTTCCACAGCCGCGAATGCATCCACAGTCCGGTCCGGCCGGCCCTGCAGGGGAGCTGAGCCGACGTTCTCCGAACCTACCGTCAGCGCATGCGAACCGAGGATGCGTTGGCCACCCTGCACCGCCGGATAGGCGCACCGCCCGCTCCGGCAGCCGGGCCTGGAGACGGCGCCGGCGCTGTCGGCGCGGCAGATGGCGACGGAACCGACGCAGTGGCGCTCGCCCCGAGTTGGGTTCCCGACGGCAGGCTGCCGCGCGGACAGGCGTGGTTGGCGGCGCTCCGCGCCGACCCCGGACGCGCCGGTGGTTTCGCCTTGGCCGCCGTTGCGGTGCTGGCCGTCCTGATCACGGTGTTCACTCTGGCTCGTAACGGGCCTCCGCCGGTCGTGTCGGCCGACCTCCCGCCGGTGGAGATGGTGTCGGCGGCCGTCCCTCGGCCGAGTTCATCGGTGGCGCCGGCCGATCAGGCGATGATCGTCAGCGTCGTCGGTCTGGTGCAGCAGCCCGGTCTGGTGACGCTGACACCCGGTGCCCGGGTCTCCGATGCGGTCACGGCTGTTGGAGGCCCCCTCGAGGGGGCGGACACGTTGGGGCTGAACCTGGCGCGGCAGCTGGCTGACGGCGAGCAGATTGTCGTGGGTATCGCCACCCCGGCCGGCAAGCCGGTCGCGCTGGGCAGCTCGGTGGGCGGCATGCCGGCCTCCGGTCCGGTGGCCTCGAGCACCGGGCCGGCCGGGCTGGTGGACCTCAACACGGCGACCGCCGAGCAGCTCGACGCTCTGCCCGGCGTGGGCCCGGTCACCGCGGCGGCCATCATGGCGTGGCGGGCGGCGAACGGCGGTTTCACCAGTGTCGACCAGCTGGCCGAGGTCGACGGAATCGGGCCTGCCCGGCTGGAGAAGCTCCGGCCGCTGGTTCGGGTCTGAGCCGGTGCTTCCGGAGACCTCCCGTCTGGATGTGCGCCTGGTTCCCGCGGCGGTCGCGGCGTGGGTGGTCAGCGCCGCCGGGATCGCGTGGGGTGCCGGTCCCTGGCTGGCCGCGCTGTGTGTGGTGCTGGCGGTCGGATGGTGGTTGGCCGGTGGCCGTTCAGGCCGGCGGCGTTCGCGGATTCGGGCCGCCGCGGCCGGGGTACTGGGAGCGGCGGTCATCGGTGCCGGCTTCGGGATCTCAGCCGGTCTGCGCAGCGAGGCTGTCCGCACCCACCCGATCGGCCAGCGATTCGGCAGCACCGCATGGGTGACGGTCAAACCGGTCGAGAGTCCGCGGCGGATGAGCAACGGCCGACTGATGATCCGAGCCGATCTCCTGGAGGTTTCAGGCAGCGGAATGCCCGGAACGGTCGTTGTCTTCGCGTCAGCGGGCGACTACGGGCAACTGGGTGTGGGCCAACCGGCCCGATTTCCGGCACGCATCTCGCCGCCGACCCGGCGGGACTTCACCGTTGCGGTCCTCACAGCGACCGGTCGCCCGACGCTGGGCCGCGCTTCCGCGGTTCAGCGCGCGGCGCAGTCGGTGCGCGACCGTTTCGCCGTCGCCGCCCGAGAGGTACTGGCCGGTGACCAGGCCGCCATCCTGCCGGGTTTGGTACTCGGCGACACATCGGCCGTCACCGATGCCACCACGGCCCAGTTCCGCACCGCCGGCCTGACCCATCTGACGGCGGTATCAGGGGCCAACGTGACCATCGTCTGCGGTGCCGTTCTGCTCACCGCTCAACTGGTCGGACCGCGGTCGGCGGTGGGAATGGCCGCATTGGCGCTGGCGGTGTTCGTGGTGGTGGTCCAGCCCACCGCCAGTGTCCTGCGGGCCGCGGTGATGGGCGCGATCGCCCTGCTCGCGATGCTGTCCGGGCGCCGTCGGCAGGCGATCCCGGTGTTGGCGGCCACGGTGATCGCGTTGATGGTGGCCGCACCGCAGTTGGCTGTTGACCTCGGTTTCGCCCTGTCGGTGTTCGCGACCGCGGCATTGGTCGTGGTGGCCCCGGTCTGGTCGCAGCGGTTGGTCACTCGCGGATGGCCCAAACCGCTCGCTGACGGGTTCAGTATCGCGCTGGCTGCGCAACTGGTCACCGCACCACTCGTTGCGGCCATCTCAGGAAGGCTGAGTTTGGTGGCGGTGCTGGCCAATCTTGTTGTGGCCCCCATTATTCCGCCAATAACAATACTGGGAACCGCAGCCGCCGCGCTGGCGGGCGCATGGCCTGCGGCCGCCGGTCTGCTGATCCGGTTCACCGGACCGGAAGTGTGGTGGCTGCTGTGGGTTGCAGAGATGGCTTCGTCGCTGCCCGGTGCGGCCGTGCCGGTGCCGGCGGGGTGGGCCGGGGTGGTCACCGTCGGTGGTGCGGCGGTGGCGGTCGTTGCGTCGTGGCGGTGGCGATGGTTCCGGCTGACCGCGAGCGGGTTTTTGCTGTGCGCCGCGGCATGGTCGGTGTCCGGTGTCGTCAGCGGCCCGTGACACCATCGGGAGGTGAGCGTTGCCGACGGACTGCATCTGGTGCTGGGTGACGAGGTTCTGCTCGTCGAGCGCGCGGTGGCCGATATCCTGCGGTCCGCCCGGGCTGCGGCCGGTACCGATGACGTGCCGGTGGACCGGCTGCGGGCCGGGGAGGTCTCAGCCGAGGAGCTCGCCACGCTACTCAGTCCGTCGCTGTTCGCCGACGAACGTATCGTGGTTCTGGAGGCTGCGGGCGAGGCCGGCAAGGACGCCGCCGCCTTGATCGCGTCCGCGGCGGCAGACCTACCGCCCGGGACCGTCATGGTGGTGGTGCATTCCGGTGCGGGTCGGGCCAAGGCGCTTGCCGGTCAGCTCCGTACGTTGGGCGCCCAGACCCATCAGGCCGCGAAGATCACCAAGGCCAGGGAGCGCGCCGGGTTCGTGCGGGCCGAGTTCCAGGCGTTGAGGGTCACGGTGGATGAGGACGTCGTCACGACGCTGCTCGAAACGGTGGGATCAGATCTCCGGGAGCTGGCCTCGGCCTGTTCACAGTTGGTGGCCGACACCGGCGGGCGGGTCGATGCCGGTGCGGTGCGCCGGTATCACAGCGGAAAGGCGGACGTCACCGGCTTCGACATCGCCGACAAAGCTGTCGTCGGCGATGTCGAAGGTTGTACGGAAGCGCTGCGCTGGGCCGTGGCGCGGGGCGTCAAACCGGTCCTGGTCGCCGACGCACTCGGTGAGGCCGTCCACGCCATCGCCCGGATCGGCCCGCTTTCAGGTAACCCCTACCGGTTGGCCGGTGAACTCGGGTTGCCGTCGTGGCGGGTTGAGAAGGCGCAGAAGCAGGCGCGTGGGTGGTCCAGAGAACAGGTGGCTACAGCTATCCGCTTGGTTGCCGCGTTGAATGCCGATGTCAAGGGCGCGGCGGCCGACGCGGACTACGCACTGGAGAACACGGTGCGAACGGTCGCCCGACTGGTGGCCGGGCAGTGACCCCTCGGTGCCCCGTCAACGGGTCCGTCAGAGTTTGTTGAACGCCTGGGCCAGCGCCGACTTCTTGTTCGCGGCCTGGTTCTTGTGGATGACGCCCTTGCTGGCGGCCTTGTCCAGTTTGCGACTGGTCGCCGAGAGGAGTTCGCCGGCTTTGTCCTTGTCGCCCCCGGCTGCCGCGGTCCGAAACGCGCGGATGGAGGTGTGCAGCGATGACTTCACCGACTTGTTGCGCACCCGGCGACGCTCGTTGGTGAGAATACGTTTCTTCTGCGACTTGATGTTGGCCACGCGGTTGGATTCCTCAATCTCACAAAGCTTGGTTCTGGACGGTTGGTATCTGGATGCCGGGACAACGTTGAAACGTGCCCTCGCGGCGCCCCGCAACGATACCAGCACCGGCGGTTCGGCCAAAAAGCGGAATCGTTCAGCCTGCAAAAACCGCGTTTTTGGTGCAGCATGAGACCCGTGACCCTTCGCAGCAAGCAGGTCGAGGCAAGTCCCGCCTCCCCGCGTCCGGCGGTGCCCGACGCATCCCATATTTTCGGCGGATATCAGGAAATGGGCTCTTACGCCTCCGCGTTCGACGAGATGTTCGACCGCAGGGACAATATCCGTGCCCCGTATCGGGGCATTCACGCCGAACTCGCTCCCACCGGCCCGGACGAGCTGGAGGGGCGCGCCGAAGCACTGGGCCGGGCCTTCGTCGACCAGGGCATCACCTTCTCGCTGTCCGGGGAAGAAGAGCGCCCCTTCCCGTTGGACCTGGTGCCACGGGTGATCTCCGCGGCCGAGTGGGCCAAGCTGGAGAGCGGGATCACACAACGGGTGATGGCACTAGAACGCTTCCTCGACGATATCTACGGCGATCAGGAAATCCTGCGAGACGGCGTCATCCCACGGCGACTGGTGACCTCCTGTGAGCACTTCCACCGGGAAGCCGCCGGCATCAGCCCGCCCAACGGGGTCCGGATTCACGTCGCCGGCATCGACATCGTGCGCGACGGGCAGGGCACTTTCCGGGTGCTGGAGGACAACCTCCGCTCCCCGTCCGGGGTCTCCTATGTCATGGAGAACCGCCGAGTGATGACCCGGGTGTTTCCGAACCTGTTCAGCACGCACCGGGTGCGGTCGGTCGACGACTATCCGTCGCATCTACTGCGCGCGCTCCGCAACGCCTCGGCCACCAACGAATCCGACCCCACCGTCGTCGTGTTGACGCCGGGGCCGTTCAACTCCGCCTACTTCGAGCACTCTCTGCTGGCCCGGCAGATGGGTGTCGAACTCGTCGAAGGCCCAGATCTGTTCTGCCGGGACAATGTCGTTTACATGCGCACCACCGAAGGTGAACTGCAGGTCGATGTGATCTACCGCCGTATCGACGATGACTACCTGGACCCCATGCAGTTCCGGCCCGATTCGGTGCTGGGAGTCGCCGGGGTGCTCAACGCCGCCCGGGCCGGGAACGTGGTGATTTCCAGTGCGGTCGGAAACGGTGTCGGCGATGACAAGCTCGTTTACACCTATGTGCCGACCATCATCGAGTACTACCTCGGCGAGAAGCCACTGCTGGCCAATGTCGACACCCTGCGTTGCTGGCTGGACGATGAACGCGAGGAAGTGCTCGACCGCGCCGACGAGCTCGTCATCAAACCGGTGGAAGGCTCCGGAGGCTACGGGATCGTATTCGGGCCCGATGCCTCCGAGAAGGAGATGGCGACAGTCCGCAAAAAGATCGCGGCCGATCCCCGAGGCTGGATTGCCCAGCCGCTCGTACAACTGTCCACGGTGCCCACCAAGATCGGCGACGTCCTGGCTCCCCGGCATGTCGACCTGCGGCCGTTCGCGGTCAACGACGGTGAGCAGGTATGGGTACTGCCCGGCGGTCTGACCCGGGTGGCACTGACGGAGGGTTCGCTGGTGGTCAACTCCAGTCAGGGCGGCGGTTCCAAGGACACCTGGGTGCTGGCCTCGCGGGCGTCGGGGGCAACGCGCGAACTGTCCGCCGCCCAGGTGGTGCGTGAGCTGCCCCGGTCCATCGCCGCCGCCGAGATGCACCCGCCCCAGCATCAGGTTCTTGCGGGCCAACAGCAGCAGCAGCAACAACAGCAGCAACGGCAGACGGGAGAGCAGTGATGCTGGCCCGTAACGCCGAGACGTTGTACTGGATTGGCCGCTACGTCGAACGGGCCGATGACACGGCGCGGATTCTCGACGTGACCGTCCATCAGTTGCTCGAGGATTCCAGCGTCAACCCCGATGAGACTTCCCGGGTTCTGCTGGAGGTACTGGGCATCGAACCGCCGAAGACCCGCCTGGACATGTGGGCACTCACCGATCTCGTCGCGTTCAAACGCGACCTGCCCGGCGGTTGTTCGATCGTCGACGCGATCAGCGCCGCCCGGGAGAACGCCCGTTCGGCACGCGAAGTCATCTCCGGGGACATGTGGGAATGCTTGAACACCACCTACAACGCATTGTCCGAACGTGAACGGGCGGCCCGGCGTCTCGGGCCGCACGAGTTCTTCACCTTCGTCGAAGCCCGGGCGGCGATGTTCGCCGGTCTGGCCGATTCCACCCTGTCCCGCGACGACGGCTACCGTTTCCTGGTGCTGGGACGGGCGCTGGAGCGGGTGGACATGACGGCGCGTTTGCTGTTGTCCCGTGTCGGCGACAGTGCATCCTCGCCGACCTGGGTCAGCGTGCTTCGGGCCGCCGGCGCCCACGACACCTACCTGCGCACCCACCGCGGGGTGTTGGACGCCAATCGGGTCGTCGAGTTCATGCTGTTGGACCGGCAGTTCCCGCGGTCGGCGTTCTACTCCCTCAAGCTCGCCGAGCACAGCCTCGACCAGTTGATGCGCGGGCTGAGCGATCGGACCGGGACCGGCGAGGAAGCCCGGCGGCTGCTCGGCCGGGCGCGCAGCGAATTGGAGTTCGTTCGGCCTGGTGCGGTGCTCGACTCCCTGGAGGACCGGCTCGCAGGGTTGCAGGAGACCTGTCAGGAAGTTGGAGAAGCGTTGGCATCGAGGTACTTCCGGCTTTCCCCCTGGGTGGAGTGGACCGACGCCGGACAGGGCGGCGGGATCCTCGTCGCCGACGGAATCAAGGGCGGTAGCAACTGATGTGGCGGATGCGCGTCGTACACGCAACCGGTTACGCCTACAAGACACCGGTCACCGCTTCGTATAACGAGGCCCGGCTGACGCCAAGGTCGGACTCGCGGCAGAACGTCATCATCAACCGTGTCGAGACCGTCCCCGCCACCCGGTCCTACCGATATGTCGACTACTGGGGTACCGCGGTGACCGCATTCGACCTGCACGCCCCGCACACCGAACTGGAGGTCACCTCGTCCTCGGTCGTAGAAACCGATAAGCCTCCGACCCGGCGGGCGACCGTCGGGTGGGACACCCTGCATTCCGGGGCGGTGCTGGACCGCTACAACGAGGCCCTCTGCAGCACCCGTTACACCCCGGAAAGCAAGCGCACCGACCGCGTCGCGAGAAAGATGGCCAAGGACCGCGATCCCCGGCAGGCAGTTCTGGCCACCGTCGATTGGGTGCACAGCGAATTGGAGTACGTTCCGGGGACCACCGGTGTCCACTCGTCCGGGTTGGACGCGCTACGCAAAGGCGAAGGGGTGTGCCAGGACTTTGCCCACCTCACCCTGATCCTGTTGCGTTCCATGGGGATTCCCGCTCGCTACATCTCAGGCTATCTCCATCCGAAGGAGGACGCCGTGATCGGTGACGCCGTGGAGGGCGAGAGCCACGCCTGGATTCAGGCTTGGATCGGCGGCTGGTGGAACTACGACCCCACCAATCACGTTGAGATCAGCGAGCAATACGTCAGCGTGGGTTTTGGGCGCAGCTATGCAGACGTGTCACCTCTGAAGGGTATCTATCTCGGTCAGGGGTCCAGTGATCTGGACGTGATCGTCGAGATGACGAGGCTCGCCTGAGCGGTCAGCTCACCGCGATACGTAGCAGATCGTCACCGAGTTCTATCCGACCGGCGAACTCGCTTGCGGCCAGAGCCCGCCATTGATCCTCCTGCCCCGGAACCAGGGGTGGTACG
>JAHZJY010000051.1 GCA_022600695.1 Actinomycetes bacterium
GACCGATCGGATGGTGTGGGTGATGCTTCCGTCGGTGATCGACGGGTCGCCGCTGACCGAGATCGCGATCTCTCCGACACCGAACGCGTAGAGCATCATGAACTCGCCGGGGGCGGGCAACGGAAGCACCGCGTCCTCCGGTTGCAGGCACAGTGTCACCGAATCGGCGTTCTCGGTGACCGCGGAACGCACCCGGTAGGGCACCGGCGTCATCGCGTGCACTGCCGGGCGCACCGCAACCTCAGTCATCGTCGCTCTCCCCCGCCACCCTCGGACCGTCGATATCGGGTCCGGAGCGCTGCCTGTCCAAGACACCCATTTCCTCGGTGATGTCAATACCCGTGGGGCACCAGGCAATACAACGGCCACAGCCCACGCACCCGGAGCTGCCGAACTGATCGTGCCAGCTACTCAGCTTATGGGTGAGCCAGTGCCGATAACGGGATGCTCCCGACCGACGGACCTCTCCGTCATGGACGAAGGTGAAGTCGAATTCGAAACAGGATGCCCATTCCGACCAGCGCTCAGCGTGCTCGCCGGCCAGATCAGTGACATCGGAGGTGGAGGTGCAGAAACAGGTCGGGCAGACCATGGTGCAGTTACCGCAGGTGAGGCAGCGGCTGGCAACCTCGGACCAGTGGTCCGACTCCCGGGAGTCGACGAGCAGCTGACGCAGATCGGTTTCGGGCATCTGACGGCCCATCTTCGTTGCCGCCGCGCCGACCTCGTCGGCGGCGGCCGCGCACTCGGCAGGTTCGGCCGGCCGGTGCGGCAGTTCGGCCAGCACATCGGCACCGACCTCACTGCCCACTTCGACCAGATAGCTGACTGTCCCGCCGTCGACTCGTTCGGTCAGCGCCAGGTCATAACCGGGTGAACAGGCCGGGCCGGTTCCCATCGACGCACAGAAACACAGACCGCCGGGTTCGGTGCAGTTCACCGCGACGATGAATACGCCGTCGCGCCGCCCCTGGTAGCTACCGTCCGGATGCGCACCGCCGATCATGACCCGGTCGAGAACGGAAATGGCGGCCAGGTCGCAGCCCCTCACCCCGAGAAAGGCGTAGCGCGAATCGGGCTCGGCGGTTTCGTCCGGCCCGCTCGACCACAACCGCTGGCGCGGCGGATGCAGGAACTGTTTCCAGGATTGCGGACCGGCCGAGTGCCCGAATGCCGCGCGGTCACCCCGGGCGCGCAATCGGTAGGTTCCCGGGGCCACATCGACTCCCCAACCGACCGGTAGGTCCTCGGCACTGTCGATCTCGGCGAGCACGATCGCGTTGTCGGCCACCGTCGGTCCAACCACCCGGTAACCCCGTCGGCGCAGCCCATCGACGAGATGGCCTAGGCCCGCTGTGTCGAGTATCACCGGATCGCCGACATGCATGTCCCCATGATGCCCGAACCAGTACCGGCGCGCGTGAGCCTTAAGTCACCAGGCGCTGCGCCCTACAGCACACCGGGTGCCGGGTCGTGACCGAGCTGGTGCCCCAGCGCATCGGAGACCGTCGGCTGGCGGAACCGGTGACCGAGCGACTGGAGTGTGGCCGGGGCGACCCGCTGGTTGGCCTCGGCCAGTTCCACCGCCCCCTGCCTCCCGAGGAGTAACCGGGGTCCGATCGAGGGCACCGGCAGCAGGGCCGGGCGGTTCAGGGTCTGTGCCAGCGCACGGGTGTAGTCGGTATTGCGCACCGGATTGGGCGCGACGGCGTTGACCGGACCCGCCAACCGGGCGTCGTAGAGCCCCCGGTAGTAGATGTCGAGCAGATCGTCGATAGCGATCCAGGACAGCCACTGCCGACCGGTTCCGAGCCTTCCGCCCAGGCCGGCCGCGAACAGCGGGCGCAGCAGTCGCAGTGTGCCGCCGGCGGCGGCCTGCACGATCCCGGTGCGCACCGTCACGACCCGCACCCCGGCGTCGGCAGCCGGGGCAGTGGCGGATTCCCAATCGGCCACGACGTCGGCCAGGAATCCCTGCCCGCGCGGGCTGTCCTCGTCGAGCACCGAGTCGCCGCAGTCGTGGCCGTAGTAGCCGATGGCCGAGGCGCTGACGAAAGCCTTCAGCCCCGCGGTGCCGGCGGCCGTCTCAGCCAGGCGCCGGGTGGGCTCGATCCGGGAGTCCCGGATGGCCCGCCGGTGCGATTCAGTGAAACGACCGGCGATGGACGCGCCCGCAAGGTGCACCACCGCGTCCACTCCGTCGAGCAGATCGGCCGCGGGTTGGCCCGGGTTCCAACGTCTGTCGTCGGGGCCGGCGGGGTCGCCCCGAACCAGCCTGATCACCCGGTGACCGCCGGTGCTCAAAAATGCCGACAGTGCGGTGCCCACCAGGCCGGAGGAACCGGTTATCGCGACGACCAGCGGTCCCGCTCCGGCAGCCGCGGCATCGGAATGGGCGGCGAGGTCCTCGGCGAGCTGACGGTGCCGATAGGCGAAGGTCGACCGCAGCGCTGCACCGGGAACGGTCGTATCGACGATGTCGTGCACCCGGGTGGTTCCGCCGCCGGCGTC
>JAHZJY010000352.1 GCA_022600695.1 Actinomycetes bacterium
CCGCTTGCGGAACTCGTCGGTCTTGGCCCGCAGTTCCGCGTCGGTCAGCTTCTCGGTCTCGTCGGCGAGGGAGTTGACATAGTTGGCCACCCCCCGGAGGCGTTTGACCATGCGGCCTTCACCGACGCGCAGCAACTTCGACAGCACATGTTCCCCTGGAAGATTGACGGCTAGAGCGACCCCCATCCTAGGCGACGTGCCGAAGCGCCCCGATCAGGCGAGTCCGATCAGCTCAGTCGGATCAATCCGTAGTCATAGGCGTGCCGCCGGTAGACGACCGAGGGCCGGTCGGTCTCCTCGTCGTGGAACAGGAAGAAGTCGTGGCCCACAAGTTCCATCTCGTAGAGCGCATCATCGACGGTCATCGGCTTGGCGGGATGCTCCTTGACCCGCACGATGTGGCCGGGTTCGTGATCGTCAGCCGGGGCCTGAACCGGCGCCTGGGCCTGGGCTTGGGCCGGCGCGGGGGTCTCGGGGACCAGACCGTCCGGGTTGAACGCATCCGCGAGGTCCAGCGGCGCGACGGGCGCGTTTCTGCCGACCGCCCGGCGCACCGACTGCGGGGTCTTGTCGCCGTAGTGCACCTTCCGGCGGTCTTTACCGCGGCGCAGCCGGCTCTCGAGTTTGTGAGCGGCCGCCTCGAAGGCGCCGTAGAAGGTATCCGCGCGTCCTTCCCCGCGTACGACGGGACCGCGTCCGGAATGGGCGGTGATCTCGACGTGCTGGCAGTTCTTCCGCTGCCGCCGGTTGTTCTCGTGGGCGAGCTCGACATCGAAGCGGTGGATCGACTGATCGATGCGCTCGGCCCTCGCAAGCTTCTGACCGACATAGCGGCGGTAGTGGTCGGGGATTTCGACGTTACGCCCGGTCACCTGGAGGTGGGCGTTCGGGACGTCGAGGTGACCGTCGGCGGACTGACCGGAATTCACGGATTGGGTTGACATACTTGGCAACTCGTTTCTTCCACGGTGTGACGCGCACTGGCGCGCGCCCTGCTTATCGCTGCTGGACTACGTCGGGCATGGCCGGGTTCGGATAAACCTCCACCCGCCGACGCCAAGGGACGGTCAACCACCTCCTCGTTGTCCGGGGCACTGACCCCCTGACACTGACCGACGGTAGTCGCTGTCGCCACGATGGTGCTACTTTTCCGGCGATACTCGCGGGTGCGGTTCAGGCATTCGCCACGGTCAGCACGGCGGCCACCCCGACTCCGCCGGAGATCAGCGTGCGAACCGCCTCACGCGCGGTCGCGCCCGTGGTCACGACATCGTCGACGAGCAGCACCTCACCCGGCGGGCATCCGCGCAGCCGCACCCGGCCGGCGATATTGCGCTGGCGGGCGGCGCTGCCCATCCCCACCGAGTCGCGGACCAGCGCGGTGGTGTGCAGGACGTTGGCGACGGTGATGCCCGGATGGGCCGCGGTGGCGGCGGTGGCGACCCGGGCGACCGGGTCGCCACCGCGACGGCGCGCGGCCAGGCGGCGGGTGGGGGCCGGAACCACGGTGAGCGGCAGGCCGACGATCCCCCACCGGGTCAGCTGGTGGATACCCAGGGCGACGGCGCGGGCCACCGGGCCGGTGAGATCACGGCGACCGTGTTCCTTCAGCGCGACGATGGCCTGCCGGCGCGCTCCCGCGTAACGGCCGAGGGTGAACACCGGAACCCCCGGGTCCACCCGCGGGGTGACCACGCGGGGCTGATCCGGGCCGACCGCCAGAGCCGACTCGCACGCCGGGCACCATCGGGTTGACGGGGCGCCGCAGCCACCGCACTGCAGCGGTAGAACCAGGTCGAGCATGCGGTCAGTGTGCCCGCGGGCCCCGACATCTCAGGCCCGCGGCCGCAGCCGCAGCCGGTCGGCGACCCAGCCGACCCGGCCGTCGCGGTCACGCACGAACGGCAGGCGCATCCCCCCGATCACCCCGATATCGCGTTCGAGGAAGGTCACCGGGGCGGGTTCGGGCGCCGGCGCCACCAGGGCCGGCCGCCACGAACCCGGCTCCGGGGTCGGCTCCAGGGTCCGCTCCAGTCCGGGGCCGTCGATCCGGAGGGTTTCGGTCATCCCGGGGTCGGCGTAGCGGCCCGCATACACCCTCAGTCGCTCCCCCGGCCCTTCCAGTGGTGTCTCCGGGGGAACCAGCAGCGCGCGGGTCGGCCCAACCTTTCCGGATAACGACGCGAAGCCGGGGTAGCGGGCCAGCGCCTCGTCCAGTACCGCCAGTCCGGCCTCAGCACCCGGCCGGCCGTTGAGCATCAGGACGAAGGCGAACCCCCGCTGCGGGACGGCGAGGAAGACGGTGTGCTGTCCCAGGGTGTCGCCGCCATGGGAAATCACCCGCAGCCCGTCGACATCCTGGGAGAACCAACTGCGGCCCATCGAGATCGGCAGCCCGGGAACCCCTACCGCCGGTTCCTGCATCGCCCGCAGGCTGGCCGCCCGGAGTATCCGGGTGCGCCCGGGCGGTTCGAGGCCGAGGTGCAGGCGGGCGTAGCGCAGTACATCCGCTGTGGTGGACCACATTCCGGTGGCCGGGTCCGAGCTGCGCGGGGCCCACAGCGGGGTCTGGACGGCCACGGTGTCGCGACCGTTGATCGGCATGGCCACATGGCCGTCGGCGTAGCGGCGTTTCAGCACCGCTGCGCGGTCGAGCACCGTGTCGGACAGCCTGAGTGGCCCCAGCACCAGCCGCTGCATGGCGTCGTTGTAGTCGACCAGGGCGGTCAGCTCGATGAGTCGGCCGAGCAACTGGAACGCGGCATCGTTGTCGGAGAAGAACTCTCCGCATTCGAAGAGCTGGGGCAGCTCCGGAAGCCGGGTATCGACATAGCGGGTCAACGCGAAGGCGTCCTCGCCGGTGTCGAATCCGTCGTCCCCGTACCAGCCCGCGGTCTGCTCCAGCAGGTTTGCGACCGTCACGGCGGTGATCGTCGCCTCATCGCGCAGCCGCAGACCGCGCATGTAGCGGCGCACCGGGGCGTCCAGAGCCAGCTTGCCGTCCTCGATCAGCCGCCAGATCGCGGTCGCGGTGTAGGTCTTGGTGAGCGAGCCGATCCGGAAGAGCGTGTCAGCGGTCACCGGCCGCAGGGAGGACAGGCTGGCCACCCCGAAGCTGGCGTGACGCTCGCGGCCACCGGCCATGATCCCCAGCGCGGCCCCCGGGATGCGGTGCTCGCGTAACGCCGCGACCAGGACGTCGGCGACGGCGCGGAACTCCCGCGTCGCATCCCGGGGTACCGAAACCGGAAGCGGAGGTTCCGGTGCCGGTGCCGGTGCCGGTGCCGCCATGGCCGGAGGCGCCGACGCCGGTTCCCGGCCGGCACATCCGGCCATGGCGGCCGCGGTCAGACCGACCAGCATCCCGCGACGAGAGATCCCCGGCATC
>JAHZJY010000353.1 GCA_022600695.1 Actinomycetes bacterium
ACCGAGGAGTCCCAGCCCCGGGATCGGGTTGCCGAACGGGGAAACGGTGGGGTTTTCCAGAACCAGCACCAGGCGGCGCTCGACGTCCTCGCTCATCACGTGCTCCCATCGGCAGGCTTCGGCGTGAACCTCCTCCCACGGGAGGCCGATGATGTCGACCAGCAGACGTTCGGCCAGGCGGTGTTTTCTCATCACCGAGATCGCCAGC
Source organism: Actinomycetes bacterium (assembly GCA_022600695.1). GTDB lineage: Bacteria > Actinomycetota > Actinomycetes > Mycobacteriales > Mycobacteriaceae > Mycobacterium. Next base: position 209 of record JAHZJY010000353.1, read on the forward strand.
AGGCGACCCTTCTCGGTCAGTTCCAGGTGGCGATCACCGGCGACCCGCAGCAGCCCGTCCCTTTCCATCCGAGAGACCGTCTGGCTGACCGTCGGTCCGCTCTGCTCCAGTCGCTCCGCGATCCGCGCCCGCAGCGGGATCAGGCCCTCCTCTTCGAGGTCGTAGATCGTGCGCAGGTACATCTCGGTGGTATCGACCAGATCGTTCATGTGAGGGCACCCTTCGTCGCGAGGCGAGTCTACTTGCCGAGCTGCGGGAACGGCTCACGAACCGGAGACCGACGAGTGCCTGGACGCCGGCTGCCTCAACGCAGTGTGCCCGCCGAAGATCGACGGGCACACCGGGCGCTGCGCTGAGCTCAGCTCGCGTAGGAGCGTAACCGTTCGGCGCGGTCGCCGTTGCGCAGCTTCACCATCACTTCGCGCTCGATCTGCCGCACCCGTTCCCTCGAGAGGCCGAACAGTTTGCCGATCTGGTCGAGGGTGCGGGGCTGACCGTCCTCAAGGCCGAAGCGCAACCGGATGACTTGCTGTTCACGCTCGTCGAGGGTAGCCAGAACGTGGCGAATGTCGGTGTGCAGCAGCTCGGCGATCACCGCGTTCTCCGCTGACATCGCCTCGGAGTCCTCGATGAAATCGCCCAGGGGGGCTTCCTCATCGCTGCCAACCGGCATATCGAGGCTGACCGGGTCGCGGCTGTGCTCGAGCAGATCGTTGATCTTCGCAACCGGGATACCCGACTCCTCGGCCAGTTCGTCATCGGTGGCCTCGCGGCCGAGGCTCTGGTGCATCTCACGTTTGATCCTGGCGAGCTTGTTCACCTGCTCCACCAGGTGCACCGGCAGCCGGATGGTGCGGCTCTGGTCAGCCATGCCACGGGTGATGGCTTGTCGGATCCACCAAGTCGCGTAGGTGGAGAACTTGAAGCCTTTGGTGTAGTCGAACTTTTCCATCGCTCGGATCAGGCCCAGGTTGCCCTCCTGGATGAGGTCGAGCAATGGCATGCCTCGACCGGTGTAGCGCTTGGCAAGCGAGACCACCAATCGCAAGTTGGCCTCCAGCAGATGCCGCCGGGCGGCCTGACCGTCGCGCACGACGATGCCAAGGTCGCGCTTGCGGTTCTCGCCCATGCGCTTCCGCGTCTGGAGCAGATTCTGGGCGTACAGTCCGGCTTCGATGCGCTTGGCGAGCTCGACTTCATCCTCGGCGCTGAGCAGTGCGGTCTTGCCGATGCCGTTCAGATAGACGCGCACAAGGTCCGCAGCTGGGCTCTGAGCGTCCAAGTCACTGTCAATCCGAGTGGTGGTGGCGGTTGCCATGAGTACCTCCTAGTCGGCTCCGACTGTCGTACAGTTCAACGTCCGGACATCTTGAGGAGTTCCCGCCCTTCGATGGTTTCACGCACTCTGAAGTGCGGAGATGCGACGCTGTCCTGAGAATGTGCTGAGAAAGCGAGCCGGGCCGGGTCAGTCGGCGGGTTCCGCGCCGGGCTGGCCGGTGCGGGTTTGCGCTGACGGGGTGAGACCGGCCTCGAGTTCGGGTCGCTCGGCGCGTGGAAACAACGCGGTGCGCTGCGGTGCATCGGGAAATCGCCGCGGCTCCTCGGCCCGCCGCGGGGGGCGGTCATTGGCGATCAGTACTGCCACCCAGGGCAGCGGGATCGACGCGGCGAGAATGGCCAGAGACAGCAGGCCGTTGTGCCAGATTCCATAGGCGACGGCCGCAGCGATGAACGCGGGGATACGCCAGGACATGATCTTCAGATATTTTCGGACTCGGGCGCGGTGCTGTTCCTCATAGGAATACTCGGCCCGAGTGATCAGCACGGGGCGACCGTCGTCGTCGAAACCCAACTCGCGCTCCATGGTTCTTACTGTTCCACATCCGGGCGTGGTCAACCGTGGAAGTTTCCTTACATCAGTCTTACCGGGTCTGGCGTACCGCGACCGGATGTTTACGGGCACAATGGCCTGATGCAGACCGATACGATCGAGCGCCCCGACAGCGACGAACGCGTCGATGACGGTGACGACGGCGACAGACCCAAGCACTTCCACTACGTCAAGAAGGACAGCATTGCCGAAAGCGCCGTCATGGGGACCCACGTGGTGGCGCTGTGCGGCGAAGTCTTCCCGGTGACGCGGGCGGCCAAGCCCGGATCGCCGGTGTGCCCGGAATGCAAGCGGATTTACGCGTCGCTCAAGAAGGGCTGACGGCAACCGGCTGCGTGTGCGGTTCGGCAGGTCCCGCCGCGGTGCCATCGGCGGTCTTGCGGAACTGAGATTTCTGCTGTCGCCGGGCACGCCACCGCCGCCAGTGCGGTTCAGGAGCCGGCCACTCCTCCTCGATGGCGGCGTTGAGTTCGGCGCCGATCATGACCGCGAACCCCAGAAAAAACGCGAAGAGCAGGAACGCGATCGGGGTGGCCAGTGCACCGTAGGTGTAGCCGGTGCGGGTGATGTACTGCAAATACACTCGCAGCCCGGCGGTCGCGACCACGAACACGGTGGTCGCCAGCAACGCGCCCCACACCAACCGATGGGTGGGCAGCGGCTCCGGCAGCGAAACCCGGTAGAGGATGGTTACCGCCACCAGCAGCCCGATCGCGAGCATCGGGTAGTAGCCGAATCGCAGGATGCTGTCCCAGCTGTCCGGGATGTGCCCGGCGATCGCACGGGGGCCAAGAGCCACGAACGGCGCGGCCGCGATCACGAACACCAGCATTACCACGTAGAGGCCGAGGGCGAAAAATCGCTGCCGTACCGGGTGGCGCAGCGGAGTCTGGCCATGGGCCTCCACCACCGAGTCGACGAACGCCGAGATCGCGGAGGATCCGGCCCACAGGCTGATCACGAAACCCAGCGACACCACCTCGCCGCGGGCTCCCTGGACGATGTCGCGGATCGTCGGCTCGATGATCTCGCTGACGATGTTCTTCGAGAAGAAGCTGTTCGAGGTGCTGATCAGTTGCTGCTGGATGGTCGCGAGCGTATCCGGACCGAACAGCGGGGCCACGTATGCGAGGCTGCCGAGCATGCCGAGCAGCAGCGGCGGCAGGGAGAGCACAGACCAGAAGCCCGCCTGGGCAGACTCCGAGAAGATCGAGTCGTCCCAACTTTTGGACAACGTCCTCTTGGTGATCCGCCATGCGTGATGGCGTGTCGGCTTGGCTGACGGGGTTTGGGTCATGAATGTCGAAGCATGCCGTAGGACCGCCCGACTTTCCGGCTGCGCGACCCGACAGCCGGGTTAGGCGTCGGCCTGGCTGACTTCGATTACTGCTTCCATTTCGACCAGCTTGGCCTGGTGTTCGTTGGCGTGGTGCCGACAGAAGAGTAACTCGGCGCCGGAGGGAAGCGTGGCCCGAACACAGGCGGCCGCACCGCAGCGGTCACAGCGGTCAGCCCTGGTCAACTCCGGACGGGTCAGCGTGGCGTTCATGGGCTCCTCCAAAGGTGCTCAGGGACCCCGCGGGCGGACGAGGTTCCTCTACTGTCTCAGACGTTTCGGTGGGCGGCCTTGTTCCCAGGTCTCAATGATGTGGCGTGTCTCACTCTGCCAGTGTTGCAGTCGGCGAATCGTCATGGAGTCTGGGTGGGTGGAGCTTCGTGACCCCGATCCCGGACACCTCGTGCATCTTTGCCGACAGCGGGAGTGGGACCACGCCTGCGCAGCGGGTGTGTTGCAGCCGGAATCGCTCAGCGACGTCGGTTTTATCCACCTCTCGACCCAGGAGCAGGTTCACCTGCCGGCGAACCGACTTTTTGCGGGCCGACGGGACCTCGCCGTGCTCTACGTCGACCGCGCCGCACTAGCCGCGCCGCTGATGTGGGAACCGGGCGTTCCCGGGGATCCGGTGTCGATGCTCTTCCCGCACCTCTACGGCCCGCTGCCGGTAGCGGCCGTGGTGGCCTCCCGGCCCTACCGGCCCGGGCCGGACGGACGGTTTCCGCCTCTTATCCACAGGCCGGGGGAGTAGGGCGG
>JAHZJY010000354.1 GCA_022600695.1 Actinomycetes bacterium
CGGCCCGCGTCGACGTCGAGACAGGGAATAACCCGCACCGCCAGCGCGGACCGCGGGTCCATCAACGGTGCTCCTCCGGCCGACCGGCGCGCTGCAGAATTTCCAGCACCTGCGCGTGCGCACCGGGTGCGGCAGCCAGGGTGGACCGGGTTCGGACGGTCCACGGACGGCCGTCGAGGTCGGTCACCATGCCGCCGGCCGAGCGCACCAAAGCCGCACCTGCGGCGTGATCCCAGATATGACCACCAAAACTGACCGCCGCGCCGAGAACCCCGCCACCGACGAAGGCCATATCGATCCCGGTCGAGCCGTGAATGCGCAGTTTCGACGAGACCCGGCTCAGACGCTCCAGAACGTCCAGCCGGTAGCGGCCGGGAAAGCGCCCTCCCCAGTCGACATTGAAGGTGCCGAAGCCGACGATGCAGTCGGCAAGGTCGGCAGTGGTCAGCGGGGTTTGTGCGACACCGTTGACGTACAGCGGTGAACCGGCCACCGCGGTGTACCGCTGATCGGTGAACGGCAGCCAGGTCAGTCCGGCCACCGGTTCGCCGTCACGGAGCAGACCGAGCAGGATGGCCGCCATCGGCGAACCGGCCGCGTAGTTGAAGGTGCCGTCGATCGGGTCGAGCACCCAGACCAGCGGTCCGTCCACGTCGGCACCGCCGAATTCCTCGCCATGCACCCCGATTCCGGTGGCCGACTCCAAATCGGACCTGATCTGTCGCTCCAGTGCGAGGTCGACCTCGGTGGCGAAATCGTTGCCCTTCTTCTGCACCGCGGATGCGGCGCGGTGCCCGGCGATGAACGGCACCGCGGCCCGGTCCAGGATCGCGGCGGCTTCGGCGACCAGTGCCTCGAGATCCGGCACGTCAGCGGCTCACCGCGGCAAGCGCCTCGGGCAATGTGAATCGGCCGGCGTAGAGCGCCTTGCCCACTATGGCGCCCTCGACACCGCTATCGGTCAGCGTTGCGATGGCCCGTAGGTCATCCAGGCTGGACACCCCGCCGGAAGCGATCACCGGAGCGTCGGTGCACTCGGCGACACCCTCGAGTAGGTCCAGGTTGGGCCCGGTGAGGGTGCCGTCCTTGGTGACGTCGGTGACCACGAACCGCGAGCATCCCTCCCCGTCGAGGCGTTCGAGCACCTGCCACAGCTCGCCCCCGTCGGTCTCCCAACCCCGCCCACGCAACCGGTGCTCCCCGTCGACGATCTGAACGTCCAGACCCACCGCAACCCGCTCGCCGTGCTCGGCGACCGCCCGAGCGCACCACTGCGGGTTCTCCAGGGCCGCGGTGCCGATATTCACCCGGGTGCATCCGGTGGCCAGGGCCGCCCGCAGCGACTCGTCATCGCGAATACCCCCGGACAGTTCGACATTCACCTCCAGAGTCCGCACCACCTCGGCGAGCAGATCGCGATTGCTGCCGCGACCGAACGCCGCATCCAGATCCACCAGGTGGATCCACTGCGCACCGTCCCGTTGCCAGGTGAGCGCTGCCTCCAGCGCCGAGCCGTACTCGGTTTCGCTACCGGCCTTGCCCTGCACCAGTCGCACGGCGCGGCCGTCGACGACGTCGACGGCGGGTAACAGAATCAGTGGATTCACAGCCCCTCAACCCAATTCGCGAGCAGTTCCGCGCCAGCGTCGCCGCTCTTCTCCGGATGAAATTGCGTCGCCGACAGCGGCCCGTCCTCGACCGCCGCCAGAAACCGTACGTGGTGGGTGCCCCAGGTCAGCAGCGCATCCGCTCCGCCCTCCCATACCTGGGCGGCATAGGAGTGCACGAAGTAGAACCGGGTCTGCGGATCGATACCTTTGAACAGCCTGCTTGCGCCGGCGGCATCGACGACATTCCACCCCATATGCGGGATGACCGGGGCATCCAACCGGGTGACCGAACCCGGCCACTGGCCGCATCCACGGCTTTCGAGCCCGAACTCGACGCCGCGGGCGAACAGGATCTGCATACCCACGCAGACCCCGAGCACCGGCCGTCCCGCAGCAACCCGCCCGGCGATGACCTCCTCACCGCCGATGGACCGCAACCCGGTCATACAGGCTTCGAAAGCCCCGACTCCGGGTACCACCAATCCGTCGGCCTGCCAAGCCCTGTCATGATCTGCGGTCACCTCGACTTCGGCGCCGACCCGCTCCAGCGCACGCTGGGCCGAACGCAGGTTGCCCGAGCCGTAGTCCAGGACCACGACGGACTTTCGACCGGAACATCCTGTCACAGAATGCCTTTGGTAGAGGGTACGCCGGCCGCCCGGGGATCGAGTTCAATCGCTGCCCGTAACGCCCGCGCCACCGCCTTGTACTGCGCCTCGGTGATGTGGTGCGGATCGCGGCCGTAGATGGTCCGTACGTGCAGGGCGATACGCGCGTTCGCGGCCAGCGACTCGAAGACGTGCCGGTTGATCACGGTGTGGTACGGCACCCCGGCACCGGCGATGGTGAAATCCACCAGATACTCGGGTTCACCGGTGTGCACGAAATACGGCCGACCGGACACATCCACCGCGGCGTGCGCCAGCGTCTCGTCCATCGGGATGAAAGCATCGCCGAAACGGCGAATTCCCTTCTTGTCCCCCAGCGCCTGCCCCAGCGCGGTACCCAGCACGATCGCGGTGTCCTCGACAGTGTGGTGACCTTCGATCTCGACGTCCCCGCGCGCAGTCACCGTCAGATCGAAGCTGGCGTGGCTGCCGAGGGCGGTCAGCATATGGTCGAAGAAGGGCACCCCGGTTTGCACCGCGACCCGGCCGGTGCCATCGAGATCGAGTTCGACGACGATGTCGGACTCCCTGGTCTTGCGCTCCACCCGGGCATGCCGGGTCGTGGTGTTGGTCATGGTGTGTGTCATGGTGCTCCTAGGGTGCTGGGGCAGTGCAAAAGGCTCGAATCCCTCGCCGCCAACCGCTCGCTGGCAATCAGGAAGTCGTCGTTTTCCTTGCTCAGACCGATGGTGAC
>JAHZJY010000052.1 GCA_022600695.1 Actinomycetes bacterium
CCCGGGAATTGTCGATATAGGTGGTCACCCCGCGCGTGGTGCCGACGAAGATACCCGCCATGATCAGGACCAGCAGCACCCCGAGCGCGACCCCGAGCACCGAGAACCCGAGACGGGTCTTCTCGGCGAGAAGGTTCTTGACCGCGATCACCGCAGGATCACCGCAGGGCCCCGACCACCCCGGCGGTGCGCCGGAGCCGGTCGACGGCCTGGGCGGTGACCGACACCACTCGGTCGATATCGGCCGCTGACACCCCGGGTCCCAGTGAGAACCGGACCGTCGAACGCGCGGCCTGCTCGGCCAGCCCCTGAGCGATGAGCACATGGGACACCGTGTCGCTGCCGGCGTGGCAGGCCGATCCGGTGGAGACGTAGATACCGTGCATATCGAGGGCGTCGGCGAGGGTGTCGGCGCGAATCCCGTCGAACCGCAGGCTGACGGTTTCCTCCACGACCGGGCCCGCCACAGTGCGATGAACCCCGCCGACGGCGCTCAGCCCACCGATGAGGCGGTCGCGGAGCGCGGACATACCCCGGCGATAGGCCGCCGACATCCGGTCGCGGCAGGCTTGAGCCGCGGCGGCCATTCCCATTGCGCCGGCCACGTTTTCGGTGCCGGCCCGCCGGCCGTTCTCCTGCGCTCCGCCGCGGATCAGCGGGGACAGCCGATGGCCGTCCCGGACCGCCAGCGCCCCGATACCGCGCGGGCCACCGAACTTGTGTGCGGACACCGCGATCAACGATGCGTCGATCGCGGCGAGGTCGAGTTTGCCCGCGGTATGCACGGCGTCGGTGTGCAACGCCACCCCGGCGCGGCGGACCAACGCGCCGATCTCTTCGACGGGCTGGATCGCACCGGTTTCGTTGTTGGCGTGCATGACCGAGACCAGGACGGTTTCCGGGCGGATCGCGGCGGCGACCTGTTCGGCATCGACATGGCCGCTCGGCCCGGGTTCGACGATGCTCACCGCGACACCGAGATCTCCCAGCGCGCGGGCGTTCTCCAGCACGGCGGAGTGTTCGATCGCGGTGGTCACCAAGTGACCGGTGAAGCCGCGGGCGGCGAAGGTTCCCCACAACGCCATCGTGTCGGCTTCGCTGCCGCCGGAGGTGAGTAGCACTTCTCCTGGGGTGACGCCGAGAAACCGGGCGATCGTCAGCCGGGCATCGCCGAGCGCATCGGCGGCCTGCCGGCCCGCCTCGTGATCGCTGGAGGGGTTGCCGCTCAGCGCCTGACCGGCCTGAACGGCCAGCGCCGCGTCCGGGTGCAACGGTGCGGTGGCGGCGTAATCGAGGTACATGTCAACCCGCGCTGACCGGCGCATCGTCGAGGACTCCGCCACGATAGTTCTCTGCCAGCCGATGCGCCACATCAGCGCCCAGGACCGCCACATGCTGCTGGTCAGGTGCCAGCCCCCCGGACCAGCCGGCGACCAGCGTCTGGTCGATCACCGCGACATCCGGTATCGGCATACCGGTGAGGCGCTCGGTCAGGATCGAGGCGACCGCCAGCGCGGCCGAGCACCCGAACGCCTCGAAGGCGATCTCACCGACGGTATCGTCGCCAACCCGGGCGGTCAGCAGGATCTGGTCACCGCAGACCGGGTTGCCGACGAAAGCAGCCACATCCGGATCCGGCACCCGGCCGCAGTTGCGGGGATTGGTGAAGTGGTCGATCACACACTCGCTGAACCGGGGCATGGATCACCGCCGTCCGGCTACGTCCACGAGTTCGCATTCCGCGACAACCTCATTCGAGTCGAGATATTTCTCGATACTGACCGCGCAGCAGCCCAACTCAGCCCCCTGCCGGCGGCGCCGGAACCGCACCGTCTGACCGGTCCGGCCGCACGGGCAGTCGGACTCGTCGATCTCGCCGATATCGTCAGACATCAGGAACCCCGGATACGCGGTGTTGAGAGCGTCGAGGATGGCGATACCACCGGTCTGACCCGGAGCGAGTTCGACTGCCGGATCGGTGACATCCCGGATGGACACAAAGCACCACGGCGGCACGTGCTTGCGCTGGTGTTCACACTCGATGGCGAGCATATTCGACTCGATCATCCCGTACATGTCCCGGATGCGGGTGGTGTCGATGCCCAGGAGTCGTTGCGCCTTGTCGTTGAACTCCTCCCGGCTGATGGAGCGCCCGGTGTACTGCTTCCAGCCCCCGAGCATGATGATCATCGACTCGGGGTCCAAGGTCAGCGGAACCGATTCCAGCTCAAGGAATCTCATGAATCGCGCGATGATGAACGGTGGCCCGATGATGTGCCGGGTCATCCGACCCTCCCAGCCACGCAGATAGGCCAGAGCCTGCTCCGGGTCGAAGGAGTAGTTGTGCACCAGGTAGCGGTGATCGTCGAGCATCGCGGTGAGCAGGTTGAACACCTTGACCATTCCCATCTCGGGCACTTCGGCCGTCGACGGGCACAGGAACATCCCGGCACCCTTGGAGATCCCGAACAGGTCGCGGTATCCGCCGAAGATGCCGACCGAGGCGCGGGTCGTGGTCAGCGCGTCGCGGCGCGCCACCGACGGCACCCCACCGGTGCCCGTCGAACGGATCTCGGTCTCGATATCGGCGAGGCCGGCCGTCAGCAGGACGTGTGCGCCGGCCTGTTTGAACATCCCGACCGGTAGTAGCGGGATCTTGTGCAGGTCGGCGTAATCGGCGATGTCGGCCGGTGACACGGAATCGCATTGCGCACGATAGAAGGCGTTGCGCTCATAATGATAGGCAAACGCGGCGCCCACGGCCTCAGCCAGTGACTGCCGCCACTGCGCACGCGGAACCCGCAGCGCCTCACCGGGCATACCCACCATCGCGGCTAGTTCCATCGGTGAATTTCCCTCTCGTCATGTGGTTTTCAGCTAAGGCGTGGTGACCGCGGCCATACCGGGCGCCCCTCAGTGCATACCAGCGCCGTGCATACCAGCGCCGTGCATACCCCCGCCGCTCATCATTCCGCCGCCGCAGTTCGGCGACCCACCGGTGCCCATATCGCTGGCGATCATGCCGCCCATACCCCCGGTACCACCGCAGCCCGTGCTCATCCCGGTGCCGCCGCTACCGCCACTGCCTCCGTTGCCGAAGATCGGGGTGGCATTGCCGCCGTTTCCGCCGTCACCGCCGGCACCCATCACGGAGGCGCCACCGTTACCGCCACTGCCGGCGTTGCCCATGAAGACCGAGTCGCCGCCGGTGCCACCGGCACCGCCGGCACCCATCTCGGTGGCGCCACCGGCCCCTCCGTCCGCAGCGCTGCCGAAGACCCCGGCGGTTCCACCGCGGCCGCCGGCACCGCCGTCGCCCATCACCGCGGCGCCCCCGGAGCCACCCACTCCGCCGTCACTGAAGCCCACACCGTTACCGCCGCGGCCCCCGTCACCGCCATCGCCCATCCCGAGGCCGTCACCGCCGGCCCCGCCGTTGCCCGCTGAGCCGAAGATCAACCACGCACCCGGCCCGCCGTTGCCACCGTCGCCACCGGTGACCGGACCGGTGAACCCCAAACGGACGAAAGCCGTCCCGCCGTCGCCACCGTCGCCGCCGGGGCCGAACAACATGCCCATCGCGCCCCCGCCACCGTTACCGGCGGTCCCGCCGCCGATACCCGCAATGTTGCCGCCGCCGCCGCCGTCACCGCCCTCGCCGGTCAGCCAGCCGGCCATGCCACCGCCGCCGCCGTTACCGGCGGTGCCTCCGCCCATTCCGACGATGTCACCGCCGTCGCCGCCCGTTCCGCCGTTGCCGATGATGGCGGCCATCCCGGCCCGACCACCTGCGCCCGCGGTGCCCATCACCGCATCACCGCCGCGCCCGCCGTTGCCGCCGTTGCCGTAGAGGCTGGTCGGCAGGCCGAGGTCGCCGAGCATGGTCATCGACCCGGCCATGCCGCCGCGACCGCCGGCGCCGCCGTCGGCCATGCCGGCCGCCGCCGCGCCGTCGCCGCCGTTTCCACCGTTGCCGAACAGGATTCCGCCGCGCCCGCCGTTACCGCCCAGGCCGCCCGCGATCAGGGCCGCTCCGCCGTTACCGCCGTTGCCGAACCAGCCCGCCGCACCGCCCGCACCGCCGTTGTAGCCGTTGCCGCCATTGCCGATCAAACCGCCATTACCGCCGGCGCAAGCACCTTCGGTGCACGCACCGGCGTATCCGGTGTAGCTGTAGCCATTGCCGAACAGGATTCCGGCGTTCGGATTATCGGCGGTTCCGTCGCCGATGAGCGTCCGGATCAGACCGGCGATCGGATCGGCGCCCACCGCCGAACTGGGCACCAACGCTGCCGCACCGGGCTCCGCGGCCGCACCGCCCGGTGTAGGCAGCGCGACTTGGGCTGGCGTCGATACGCCCTCCGGAGCCGGGACGACCGCGCGCGGCGACGATGACGGCGCCGTCACACCCGCGGCGGGTATCGGCAAGCCCGCCGAAGTCGAATCCGCCTCGGCGCCAGGCTGAGTCGCGGCGGCCGGGGCGGCCGTCACGACCGGTCTGAGGTCGGGCAGATCAGGTGCCGAGCGGGCAGTCCCGGGCGCCGGGGCGCTCGGGACCCGACCCGGACCGGCGACCCGCTGTGCCGACCGGGATTTACCGGCACGCATCCTGCTCTCGGCGGCGGTGCCCGCCGACCGCGACTCCCCCGATCGGGCCGACGATCCCGGCGCCGATGACGACGATGAGCCGTCGTCGTCATCGGCCGAGGCGATAGCCGGGCTGACCGTCGCCAACCCGACGCCGAATACCACCGCGAGTACACCGACCCGGCCCACGAGGGCTGCAGCAGCCACAGTTATCTCCCGTTCGATCACTTGTTGTCTGATTTTCCAGAAGGGCTCAGGCGATTGGTCGCGCCGTGGTCCGGATAAGTTCCATCACTTTTTCCGGCAGCAGGCCGGCGTCTGCCCGCGAAGGTGGCAGGACAGAATGTAGGGCCCACGGCTGAGGCAGATCCCGAACGCGGCACGCACAACGGCGGCGACAAGGGCGAAACCCGCCGACATCCAGCCGACCACCGACGCTCCAAGAGCGAATCCGGCGGCTCCGATGACGCACAAAACCAAACCCAGCGTCTGGGCGAACCGCCACAGGGCGATCGGGTCGCGCTTGGTCACCGGGCCCGGACGCGGGGAGAACAGGTTGGCGACGACCACACCGTAGGGATGCCGCAGCGGGCCCCGCACCGCACCGATCGCGAAGATCAGTGCCTGGGCGGCAAGAACGGCCGCTGCCGCCCGCGGGGTGACCGCAGCCGCAGCCAGCGCGGCGGCCAGAACCGCAGCGGTGACGGTCGCGATGACGCGCGGCACCCGGGCATCAACGTCAACGGGTGCGGTGATCGCGGTGGTGCTGGTCGACATGGGGTGTCCTCCCTGGAGGGAATTCCGATTGATCCGCCGCAGGAGTAGTCGGATGGTGGCGCGCTCCGGTTCCCGGGTGCCGAGTGCACCGTGATCGCTGGAACAAACCGGCCGCGGTGCGCGACTATTGAGATATGGAGTGCGACACCGCGCGGGAGGCGCTGTCGGCCCGCATCGACGGCGAGCGTGAGCAGATCCCCGCCGCGCGGGTCGACGAACATCTCAGCGACTGCGGTTCGTGCCGGCAGTGGCAGGCCGATGCGGTTGAACAGACCCAGATGCTGCGCCGACTGGCGGGGCGCTCGCAGGTCAGTGCGGTCCGGCCACAGGCGGACCCGGGGCCGGGACATCATCGGTCGCGGTCGGTTCCCTGGCAACGGTGGGCACTCGGCGCCGTCGGCATCGTTCAGTTGGTGCTGGCGGCCGCCCAGGGGCTGGGGGCACACGTGGGTATCGCCCACCCGGCCACGGCGGGCCATGTGCTCAACGAGTCCACGGCCTGGTCGGCGGCGCTGGGGGTGGTGATGGTGGCGGCGGCGGTCCGGCCGCCGGTCGCGGACGGGCTGATGTGGGTCCTCGGTGCCTTCACCGCTGTGCTGTCGGTCTACGTCATCAGCGATGCCATCGCGGGCCGCGTGACCCCCGACCGCGTCCTGACGCATCTGCCGGTGCTGGCCGGGGTCGTTCTCGCCTGGCTGGTATGGCGGTCGGCGCATCCCGGCAATCATCACCCGGACCACACCGTGGCCGAAGATCCCGACGGTGAAATCGTCCTACCGCAGAATGCCACCCGGGGTCGCCGACGCGGCCACCTGCGGCCCAGCGACGGCTCGGCCGCCTGATTCACGTCTTCGACTCGGCAGCCTGACCGAGCCCTCAGAGCATCACGGCGAACATGATCGCCATGCCCAGCGCCATCGCGAGTTGGCACAACGTGCCAACAGTTCGCCCGGCCGGCCGGTCCTTGCCCTCGTGCCCGCCGGCAATGTAGCGGTACAGCCAATACACCGCGGCGATGCCGAAACCGAGGGCACACACCCAGTTCAGCACCCCAACCCAGGCCGCCGGGTCACCCGGATGGGAGCCGTGTCCGGCATGCCCGGCATGCCCGGCATGGCCCGCGTGCCCCTCATGTCCGGCCATCGCCGGCATCTCCGCCGTTGCCCCCGGCGCCGCCGGGCGCAGCGGAAGACCACCCATCGCGGCATACATCCACGCCATGGCCAGCATCATGAGCGCGTGGTAGACGTTCCCGGGCCGGTGCTCGCCGTTCCGCACGGTGATGACCACGAACCACAGCGCGGCCGCCGCGAAGAAGATCATCGGGGCCCGCGTCGGGAGTTCGGCACCGCGCGGCCAGGCCATCACCGCCATCGCGACGGCCATCAGGGCATGCAACGTGTGGCTGATCGCAGCCGTACCCGAGTGCCGGTTCCCGGCGATCGCCCGGACGCATACCGCGGCGCTGAACACGAACAGCAGGGTGACGAACCAGCGCAGGGCCGGGTCCTGGATCATTTCGTCGCTCCTGATGGATTCGGGGCCGGGATCGTTGGGGGCCGAAAAGTCACATTCAGATGGTCGAGTACCGCACCCGGGAAGTTCCCGGTCGCCGCCCCGGACCCTAGACGGTTCTACACTCACCGTTGACGCACCCGGAACGGAGTCCATGACGTCGAACCATCCTGAATCACCCCGACCGCGGGCGACCGGCTGGCTGCTGCTGGCCGGCTTCGCCATCGCGGCGGTCGCTGTTGCCGTCTACGCCGACATCGCCCTGGGCCCCGCGACACCGACGAGTGTGGCGGATGTCCTCGGCTATCTCACCGCGACCCTGGCCGGTGCGGCCTGCCTGGGCGGGCTGGTGTTGGTGATCATCACCGCGCGGCCCGACGAGAACGGGCTCATCGACGCCCATGCGTTCCGCGCGCACCTGGCGCTGGAGCGGATGTCGGTGCTGTGGCTGGTGACCGCGTCGGCCATGGTCGTGGTGCAGGCGGCTGCCGACGCCGGGGTGGCGGCGACCCGACTACTGGGCAGCGGGCAGTTCGGTTCCGCGCTGGGCGCATCGGAGACCGCCCGCGGCTGGGTGGCGGCGGCGGTGTGCGCCGCGGTGCTCGCCGTCGGCTCGAAGTTCGCCCTGCGTTGGGAGTGGCATGTGCCGCTGCTGATTCCCGCCATCGTCGGTGTTGTCGCGGTTCCGGTCACCGGCAATGCCGGTCAGGGTCCCAACCATGACTATGCGACCGGGGCGATGATCGTGTTCGCCGTCGCCATCTCGGTGTGGGCGGGGCTGAACCTGGTGACGGCGCTGGCCCCGGTCGCGACCGCGTTGCGTCGCCGGGTCGGCATCGTCACGGTGGCCGCCGGGGCGGCCGCACTGACCTACGGTGCACTGCTGCTCGCCCTGCTGGCCGGCGCCGGTGAGCTAACCCGGTCCGGGTACGGCAGGCTCGGCCTGCTTGCCGCGGCGGCCGTGATGATCGGATTGCTGGCCACCGGCCACGCGCTGCGGACCGGTGGTGTCCGGTATCCGTTGATCGGGGCCGGGGTCGCGATCGCCACCCTGGCGGCGCTGGCGGGGATGTCCGTTCAGATCGCGCCGAGGCTGCTCGCCGAGAAGCCGACGGTGTTGGACGTTCTGCTCGGGTACGAACTTCCCGGCTCGCCGACTGCGCTCCGGCTGCTGACGTTCTGGCGCTTCGATGTCTTCCTCGGTATCGCTGCCGTCGTCCTGGCCGGCGGATATCTGGTCGCCGTGGTCAAACTGCGCAGCCGGGGCGACCGATGGCCGGTGGGCCGGGTGTTCGCCTGGCTCGCCGGGTGCGCCGCCGTGGTGGCCGCGAGCTGCTCGGGTGTGCGGTCCTACGGGTCGGCGATGTTCAGCGTGCACATGGTCGAGCACATGACGCTGAACATGTTCGCCCCGGTTCTGCTCGTCCTCGGCGCACCGGTCACGCTGGCTCTACGCACGCTGCCCAGCGCCAAACCCGGACGGCCGCCCGGTCCGCGGGAGTGGATCACCCGTCTCATCCATTCGTCGATCACCACATTCCTGTCCCACCCGGTGACCGCATTCGTGCTGTTCGTCGGTTCGCTGTACGCGGTCTACTTCACTCCGTTGTTCGACACCCTGGTGCGCTATCACTGGGGTCACGAGCTGATGGCCGTGCATTTCCTGATCACCGGCTACCTGTTCTACTGGGGCATCATCGGCGTGGATCCCGGGCCGCGCCGGCTTCCCTTCATCGGGCGGCTCGCGCTGCTGTTCGCCGTCATGCCCTTCCACGCGTTCTT
The DNA here is from genome assembly GCA_022600695.1 of Actinomycetes bacterium. Taxonomy (GTDB): domain Bacteria; phylum Actinomycetota; class Actinomycetes; order Mycobacteriales; family Mycobacteriaceae; genus Mycobacterium. The sequence goes on from JAHZJY010000052.1 coordinate 8,662, forward strand.
CGGTATCGCGATGATGACCATGACCACGACCGTGGGCGCCAACTTCTACCGCAGCCTCGCGCTGCCGTGGGTGCCGAGCATCAATGACGATCAGCATCTGGGCGGCGCAATCGCCTGGGGCTCAAGCGAAGTCCCCCTCGTGATGGTGGTCATCGCGCTGGTCATCCAGTGGGCGCGTCAGGACCGTCGATCCGCGGTGCGGTCAGACCGCCACACCGACGCCGGTTATGGCGACGACCAGATGGACGCCTACAACAACATGCTGCGCGAGCTGGCCAGGAAGCGCTGACACCCCGCGGTCAGCGGAGAAGCGTGTAGTCACCTTCCTCGGCGAGGGCGTCCTGCACCTCGTCCTCGCCCAGAACCCGGGCGGCATCGACGTACACCGTCGACGGCCCGCCGGATCCGAGTTCGACCCGGACGCTCTGCACATCGGTCAGCGCCGTCAGCGCGGCGGTGACGTGTTTGACGCAGCTCTGGCAGGACAGCCCGGTAACCGAGAACGTCTGGGACATGGTCGTTGATCAACCTTTCGACGAAGATCGCGATGGGATGGGGCTGAGTCCGCCGGCTTTGCGCAGGCGCAGGCTGTTGGACACCACGAAGAAGGACGAGAAGGCCATCGCCGCTCCCGCGATCAGCGGGTTGAGCATTCCGGCGGCGGCGATCGGGATGGCCGCCACGTTGTAGCCGAACGCCCACACCAGGTTCATCCGGATGGTGCGCATCGTCGCCCGCGCCAGTTCCAGAGCCTGCGGCACCGAGCGCAGGTCATCGCGGACCAGGATGACGTCGGCCGCGGCGATCGCGACGTCGGTGCCCCGACCGATCGCCAGGCCCAGGTCGGCCGATGCCAGGGCCGGTCCGTCGTTGATACCGTCGCCGACCATCGCCACCACCCGACGCTGCCCGCGCAACTGCTCGATGACGTCGACTTTGCCCTCGGGCAGCACCTCGGCGATGACTTCGTCGATGCCCACCTGAGCGGCCACTTCAGCGGCCGCGGTCGCGTTGTCCCCGGTGAGAAGCACGGTTCGCAGGCCCCGTTGATGTAACGCGGCGACCGCCTCGGCGGCGCTGGGCTTGACCGCATCGGCCACCGTTACCGCCCCGCAGACCAGACCGTCCGCCGCCACCAGAACGACGGTGTGCCCCATGGCCTCGCCCGCCCGGCGGGCCGACTCGACCGTGTCGGGAATCGTCTTGTCCCGCCCGACCCAGCTCGGGCGGCCCACCTCGACCCGCTTCGCACCGACGACCCCGGTGACCCCCCGGCCCGGCAACGCCCGGAAGTCATCGACCGGCATCCGGTCGTCGGTGACCGCCACGATCGCGGTGGCGATGGCGTGCTCGGAACCGGATTCCACCGCCGCCGCCAACCCCAGCAGGTCGGCGGTACCCCACCCGTCCACAGCGGTCACATCGGTCACCGCCAGATGGCCGGTGGTCAGGGTTCCGGTCTTGTCGAACACAACGGTGTCGATATCCCGGATCGCCTCCAGCGCGCGGTATCCCTTGAGGAAGATGCCCAACTGCGCCCCGCGCCCGGTCGCGACCATCATGGCCGTAGGGGTCGCCAGCCCGAGCGCGCACGGGCACGCGATGACCAGCACCGCCAGCGCCGCCGAGAAGGCCCGGTCGGCACCGGCGCCACCCAGCAGCCACCCGGCCGCGGTGAGCAGTGCGATGACGAACACCACCGGGACGAAGACCCGGGAGATGCGGTCGGCCAGCCGTTGCGCATCGGCCTTCTGCGCCTGGGCCTCCTCGACGAGGCGCACCATCCCGGCGAAGTGGGTATCGGCGCCGACGGCGGCGGCCTCCACGATCAGCCTGCCGTCGAGGACGACCGTCCCCCCGATGACGCTGGCGCCGCCCTGCACCCGGGACGGGGTGGACTCCCCGGTCATCGCGCTCATATCGACCGCCGCGCCGCCCTCGACGACCAGCCCGTCGGCGGCGATGGTCTCACCAGGACGGACGACGAAACGCTGCTGTTCTTTGAGCTCCTCGGCGGGAATCACCATTTCGGCGCCGCCGGGGAGCAGGACGGCCACATTTTTGGCGCTCAGGGCGGCCAGTGCCCGTAGCGCGCTGCCCGCCTTCGACTTGGCCCGCGCCTCGAAATAACGACCGGCCAGCACGAACACCGTGACCCCGGCCGCCACCTCCAGGTAGATGGCGTCGCTGGCCATGAGCGCCTGCCACACCCCGTCCGTCGGCTGCTCACGCTGAACCGCGAAAATCGTGTAAAGCGACCACAGGGTGGCCGCTGTGATTCCGACCGAGATCAGGGTCTCCATCGACGCCGTGCCATGCCGGGCATTGCGCAGCGCCACCCGGTGGAACGGCCATGCCGCCCACATCACGATGGGCAATGCCAGCGCGCACAGCAGCCACTGCCACCCGGGGAACCGGGTTGCCGGCAGGACCGCGAACATCACCGACAGGTGTGACAGCGGGACGAACAACACCGCCGCCACCCCGAGTCGCACCAGCAGTGAACGCGCCACCAGTTCATCGGGGTCGGAGCCCTCGTCGCTGCCGGCCGCCCGCGGACCTGCCTCATAGCCGGCCCGACGGATTACCTCGCACAACTCATCGTCGTTCACCGCGGCAGGCGCATCGACGGTGGCCACCCGGGTGGCGTAGTTCACCGAGGCACGGACACCGTCGAGTCTGTTCAGCCGCGACTCCACCCGGGCCGCACACGCCGCACAGGTCATACCCGACACGTCGAGTTCGACGCGGCGCGACGGCGGGGCTTCGGCCCCGCCGACGACGGTCGTGGTCATCGTCCTCCTCAATCCGCCGCCTCGGTTCACACCGACTGAGCGCAGGCTTCCCGCTTGAAAGGGTCGGCTCGAACCGGCGCAGAGTTCCGTGGCGGCTATAGCCAAATTACCCGCCGATCCCTCGCCTGCATCCCCGTCGGGTGGTTCCATCCCTTAAAGTGCTGAGCGTGGCCGACGATGACCCCCTCACCGAGCTGGCTCTGGCCGCCGGTCGCGGTGATCGCCGGGCTCTGAACGAGTTCATCAGGGTCAGCGAACGTGACGTCTGGCGGACGGTGGCCTTTCTCGCCGATCCCGGCATGGCCGACGATCTCACCCAGGAAACCTTTATCCGGGCCATCGGCGCCCTGCCCCGCTTCGCCGGCCGGTCCTCGGCACGGACCTGGCTGTTGTCGATCGCGCGCCGAGTCGTCGTGGACCAGGTCCGGCGCAACCAGGCCCGGCCCCGCACCACGGGACAGGTGGATCTGGAGGAGTTGCTCAGCACCTCACCCGGACAAGCCCGCTTCGAGGACGTCGTCGAGATCACGATGCTGGTCGACGGCCTGGAACCGGACCGTCGCGCCGCGCTGGTCCTCACCCAGGTGCTGGGCCTGTCCTATGCCGAGGCCGCGGAGGTCTGTGGCTGCCCCCTGGGCACCATCCGTTCCCGGGTGGCCCGGGCCCGCGACGACCTGATCGCCGCCACCCGGCGTGACCATCGCGCCGGCTGAAACCTCCGCTGCGGGACAAAGCTGTGACCTCGCGACCCCGCGGCCCTGTGAGACAATGCAGTTATGAGCGCAACCACCGCAACCTGCGAGAACCCGAAGTGCACCTGTTCCCCGTGCACCTGCACCCTGCCCTGCACCTGCGGTCAGGGCGCCGGCTGCACCAACCCGGACTGCAGCTGTACGTCCTGCACGTGCGGACCCGACTGCTCCTGCGGCAAGTAGCTAACCGGCCAGTCGGGCCGGTCGCCCCCGAACGCCCGGTACGCACAGCTAAACGGTGGGATCCATCAGCCGGTTGAATGCCCGGTATCGAGCCGCTACATGAGCCGCGATGGCCCAACCGGCGCAAGAGCCCGATTCCTGGCCGCTGTCGAGGGGACCGCCCACGGTAGCGACGGGGCAAACCGGCTGTGTACCGCCTGTGTCCTGGCTCTGCCCGTCCAGCGGGCAGGCATGATGATCAGCGTTCCGGATGTCGGTTTGGAAGTGCTGTCGGCCAGCGACCGGGTTGCCGAGCGTACCGAGTGGCTCCAGGTCACCTTGAGCCAAGGTCCCGCCGTGGATGCGAGCGCGCGAAGCGTCCCCATCTCGGTGCCCGACCTGAATGAGGCGAACGGACGCTGGCCGATATTCCTCTCCGAGGTAGCCGACTCGGGTATCGGCGGGATGTACGCGCTTCCGTTGCAAATCGGCGCCATCAAAGTCGGGGTGCTGGACTTGTATTGCACGGCCGAAGCGCCGCTGGGTGCGGCCGAGTTCGCCGAAGCGGTCGCGATTTCCGAACTCGTGACCGCTGTCCTGCTCAACGTCGACCGGGACGGACATCTCCCCGACTCGCTGGGGCCGTGGTGGAATCAGCCTCCGAGTACCCGCGAAGTTCATCAGGCCACCGGGATGGTCATGGCCCAACTGGGGCTCGACGCCCGATCGGCTTACGTTCGCTTGCAGGCATTCGCCTTTGAGAGCGGACGCCTGCTCCAGGAGGTGGCCGCCGACGTCGTCAGTCGCCGCGAACGCCTCCGGCCCGATCCCGCCGACAACTCCGGCCCCGAACAGTAGGCACCGACGTGGTGACTGTGACAATCCGCATCCGCTGGGAGGCATGACGATGGACAACTACGGACAGCTGGCGCAGGCCTTCGTCGGGTTGGCCGACACCCTGGTCGATGACTACGACGTCATCGAACTGGCTCAGCAACTCGTCGACAGTTCCATGGTGCTGCTGCCGATCGCCGCGGCCGGAATCCTGATCGGCGACATACAGGGAGAGTTGCATGTCCTGGCGTCCAGCAGTGAGCAGACCCGCCTGCTGGAGCTGCTTCAGGTCGAAGCGGATCTCGGGCCGTGTCTGCTGTCGTACCGCACCGGCGAACAGGTCCTCGTCGATGATCTGCGAGCCGAGTCGCAGCGCTGGCCGGAGTTCGCCGACCGCGCTGAGGAATACCACTACCGATCGGTCTGCGCCCTGCCACTTCGGCTTCGCGACGAGCGCGTCGGCGCGCTGAATCTCTTTCGCACCGAAGTCGGGGCGCTGGTCCCGGCGGATATCGCCGTCGGTCAGGCCCTCGCCGACGTGGCGACGATCGGCATCCTGCACCAGCGAGTCCTGACTCGGGCCGATGTGATCAACGAGCAACTCCAGAGTGCGCTGAACACCCGGGTGGTGATCGAACAGGCCAAGGGGGTGCTGGCCGAGCGCGGAAACACGGACATGGCGCGGGCCTTCGCCCTGCTGAGATCGTATGCCCGGCGGACGCATCAGCGCCTCTCCGACGTCGCCCAGTCGGTGGCGGAGGGCGGCGAAACCGCACCGATCCTGGGCGGGGATGACACGGCGACGGGCGCGACGCCGATCTGATGCGTCCGGCTATGACCCGCCTGTTTTGGCGCGCCGCGATCGCCGCATCGGCGTTCGCCGTCGCGGGCGCCCTGGCCACCGCCGCCGTCTCCGCGGCTCCGGCCGCCGTGGCCGCACCGGATCAACGCGACGACACCGCCGCCTGCCGGCAGGGCGATCCGGACACCTGCGACGGCGACCCGATGCGGCAACTCGCGGTGACCGGCGAGCGGCTGGTGACCGAGTACCTCACCGGGATCGGCATCGCCGGTGATTCGCTACCCAGGCTGCGCTACATCGCTGCCGGCGGCAGCGCCACGAGCCAATGCGTTGACGTGAACGGACAAGACGCTCAACATGATCGGTCCTACAACTACTGTGTGACCGATAACACCGTTTATCTGGGCCAAGAGACCCTCCGGGACTTCTCCCAGCGGTACGGGCCGTGGGGGCCGATCTCCGGGATCGCCCACGAGTACGGGCACTTCCTCCAGGCGGTCAGGCACGTCCCGAGCCCGGTGGGCGCCGCCGAAACAATCCGCAACGAGAACCAGGCCGACTGCTTCTCCGGCGCCTTCGTCAAATCTGTGGAGGATCGCGACACCGCCCAACCGGCGATTACCGTGGACAGCATCGAGCGCTATCTGAGGGCGACCGCTTCCGTCGACGCACCCGGACGCGACCACGGAACCGCCCCGGAACGTATCGACTCGTTCGCGCTGGGGCACCGGGGCGGGCTGGCGGCGTGCAGTCAGTTCTTCCCCGCGACGCCGCTCACCGGGTAGGAACGTCCCCACACCTGTAGTGTTCAGGGCACCGGGGGCGGAATCCGAATCGGATGTCGCGGGCCGGGGCCAACGTGAACGGGGAGCCCATGGCGCGCAAGGTTTTTCGCGATTCACTCGAGTTGGAACAGTGACGCGACGCCACCCCGATGGACACCTTCATCATCACCTGTGAGCACGGTGGCAATCAGATTCCCGCGAACTATCGGCGACTGTTCCGGGACCAGCGGGCACTACTGAATTCCCACCGCGGCCACGACCCCGGCGCCCTCGTGATGGCCACCGCCCTGGCCGACACGTTCGAGGCGCCGCTGGTCGCATCGACGACGAGTCGCCTACTGGTCGACCTCAACCGCTCGATCGGCCACCGGCAACTGTTTTCGTCGGTGACCCGCGACATGCCGGCACGGACTCGGGCCGCCATCATCGAGAAGCACTACCGGCCCTACCGCGCGCAGGTCGAAAACCTGGTGTGCCGAGCGGTGGCCAGCGGTGATCGGGTCCTGCACATCTCGTCGCACAGTTTCACCGGGGAACTCGACGGCACAGTCCGAAACGCCGACGTAGGTTTGCTGTACGACCCGGCGCGGGCCGGGGAGGCCGAATTGTGCGCCCACTGGAAGAGATCGCTGGTATCCCTCGGTCCGGAACTGCGGATCCGGCGCAACTACCCGTATGCCGGCAGCGGGGACGGCTTGACCACCCATCTGCGCCGCCGGTTCACACAGGCTGACTACCTCGGCGTCGAACTTGAGGTCAACCAGCGCATCGCTGTCTCGGCGGGCCCGCGCTGGACGGCCCTGCAACACACACTGGTCGAATCGCTACGCACGGCAGCTGCCGCACTGAGCGATCCGGCGCAACCACACACCCGGCCGATACCGGAAGGCAATGATGCGCATTAACGTCGGCTTCGAGATGGTTTTCGACTGTCCGCAGCCCACCCCGATGATCTTCAACCTCAACGTGCACTTCACCCGGGTGTCCGACCTCCTCGGCCGTGACGACCTAGTGTTCGACCCGCCGGTCCCGGTGGAGGCTTATCGCGACAGCTTCGGCAACTGGTGCTCCCGTATCGTCGCCCCGGCCGGCCGCCTGCGCGTCACGGCGAACGCCGTCGTCAACGACAGCGGACTCCCCGATGTCATCGTGCCGGATGCGCAGCAGCTTCCGGTGGCCGAACTACCCGTGGACACCCTCGTCTACCTGCTCGGCAGCCGGTACTGCGAAACCGATCGACTGTCCGAGACGGCGTGGGAACTGTTCGAACACGCACCGGCGGGATGGGGTCGGGTCCAGGCGATCTGCGACTACGTCCACCGGCATGTCACCTTCGGTTACCAGTTCGCGCGGGTGACGCAGACGGCACTGGAAACCCTCACCAACCGCACCGGCGTCTGCCGTGACTTCAACCACCTCGCCGTCGCCTTCTGCCGCTGTATGAACATCCCGGCCCGCTACTGCACCGGGTACCTCGGGGATATCGGCATGCCGCCGCCCTACGGGCCAATGGATTTCGCCGCCTGGTTCGAGGTGTTCCTCGGTGGGCAATGGCATACCTTCGACGCCCGCAACAACACCCCGCGTATCGGCCGGGTCCTGATCGCCCGCGGCCGCGACGCCGCCGACGTCGCCCTCAGCAATGCCTTCGGCGAGAACACCCTGACCAGCTTCCGGGTATGGACCGACGAGGACCGATGAGGCACACCCGGGGCTGACCACTACGCCGGTCGGGTGCGGGCGGTGCGGTAACCGCCGTGACCTTGCACGACTCGGTAGTGCTCGATGAGCCGGTCGCAGATCACCGGCCAGGTACGCCCGAGAACGCTGCGCCGAGCGGCCTGGGCGTAGCGCGGCCGCTCGCCGAGCAGGTGATCGACCGACGGGCTCAACTGAGATTCGAACCCCGGTATCGGATTCAGCAGACCGGTGCGGAACGGCAGGACGAGATCGCGGGGACCACCGGCATCGGGGGCAACCACCGGAACCCCGCAGGCCAGCGCCTCCTGGACGGCCTGACAAAAGGTTTCGTGCTCGCCGGGGTGAACGAAAACGTCCATGCTGGCGTAGGCGGCGGCCAGGGCCGGGCCGTGGAGGGCACCGGTGAAAATCGCCGACGGCAGGGCCGCCTGCAGCCTGGCCCGCTCCACCCCATCGCCGACGATCACGACCTGAAGATCATCACGCCGGGCTAGGACGCCGAGCCGGTCGATGTGCTTCTCGGGCGCCAGCCGACCCACGAAACCGATGATCGGCTTACCGGGCGGCGA
>JAHZJY010000053.1 GCA_022600695.1 Actinomycetes bacterium
CTGATCGGGCGGATCAGCGGTGACGTAGTAGATGTTGGCCGTCAGATCGCTGGTGGTGGTGACGGTATAGGTCACCTGCCGGGCGCCGCCCGGCTCGGTAGCAGCTACCCCGGTATCGGCAGCCTCAGTACCCGTGGGCTCGGTGGAAGTGGGCTCAGTATCCGCGGGCTCAGTGGAAGTGGGCCCAGTGGAAGTGGGCTCAGTAGAAGTGGGTTCGGTCGCGGTGGGATCTGCTCCTGCCAGCGGTGTGGACCCGATACCGGCGGCAAGCAGGACAGCTGCCGCTCCCAGGGTGGTGAGACGTCGCATATCGGCCATATCGGCGCGGGCCGCTCAGGCGTTACGGCCGTACCGTCAACCCGCTTCGCGCAGCGGGCCGGCGGAACCGGCATCCGCCTGGGCCGCGTCCCGCATCAGGCCGAACAGCTCGACGGTCGACGCGACAGCGTGATCGACGAAATCGGCTAGATCGGCGGCGTCACCGACCCGGCGGGTCATCCCGGCATCGACCCCGACCAGCGCCGGATCGCAGGAGTCGTGCACCGCTGCGTGCACCCAGGGGTCGCCCGCATTCCATCGGGCGGCAACCGCAACGAGTTGGTCCCGCCGATCGGCGGGGTAGAACCGGTCCGGGCTGATGTGAACCCGGACCGCATCATGGCCGGGGCCACACACCTCCAGGTGAATATCGAGCCGGGCGCTGTGTCGTGCCCGGAAGCTGCCGACCGGCAAGTCCAGGAGATAGAAGAACTCGTCGTCGTGGTGGCCACGGAAATACCGCACCCCCCTGCTGCGCAGGTAGTCCTCGATCAGCTTGTTCATGTCTTGTTCAACGTGGAGCCGTCACCGGCCGGTTCCCCCGGCGACTGAGAATTCACTGAGGCTCAGTCCGCCGAGCCGGCCTCACCAGGTCAAGACAGGCGTGAAAGTAATTCGGCAGCAACCGAATTGATACCAATATCGACCTGCGAACCGGTGGCCAAATCCTTGACCCCGATAGTGCCGGATTCAATGTCGCGGTCCCCGGCGACCAGGGCGAACCGGGCGCCCGACCGGTCGGCGGCACGCATCGCACCCTTGACCCCGCGGTCGCCGTAGGCCAGATCGACCCGCACACCGGCTGTCCGCAGAGCCGCCGCCAGGCGGGCGAGTTCGATCTTGGCCCGCCCCCCCAGCGGTACCCCGAACACGTCGCAACGACTCCGCTCCCCTGCCGTCCTGCCTTCGCTGCGCAGCGCGAGCATGGTCCGGTCCACCCCCAGCCCGAATCCGATACCCGAGAGGTCCTGACCGCCCAACTGGGCCATCAGTCCGTCGTAGCGGCCGCCGCCGCCTATCCCGGACTGTGCGCCCAGGCCGTCGTGGACGAATTCGAAAGTGGTCTTGGTGTAGTAATCCAGGCCGCGCACCAGACGTGGGCTGATGGTGTACGGCACTCCGAAGGCCTCCAGGTGTGCCAGTACGGTCTCGAAGTGCTCCTTGGCCGGCTCGGAGAGGTGGTCGAGCATCACCGGGGCGCGAGCGGTCATCGCTTTGATGTGCGGACGCTTGTCATCGAGCACCCGCAGCGGGTTGAGCTCGGCGCGTTCCCGGGTGACCTCGTCGAGATCCAGCCCGAATAGAAACTCCTGCAACAACTCCCGGTACTGCGGTCGACAGGTGTCGTCGCCCAGCGAGGTGATCTCCAATCGGAATCCGGCCAGCCCGAGGCTGCGGAAGCCGGAGTCCGCGATGGCGATCACCTCGGCGTCCAGCGCCGGATCATCGACGCCGATCGCCTCGATGCCGACCTGCTGGAGTTGACGGTAGCGACCGGCTTGCGGACGCTCGTAGCGGAAGAACGGGCCCGCGTAACAGAGTTTGACCGGCAACGCCCCCCGGTCGAGGCCATGCTCGATCACCGCCCGCATCACACCGGCAGTTCCCTCCGGCCGCAAGGTGACCGACCGGTCTCCCCGGTCGGTGAAGGTGTACATCTCCTTCGCGACCACATCGGTCGACTCCCCGACTCCGCGGGCGAAGAGCGCGGTGTCCTCGAAGATCGGCAGCTCGACGTCGCCGTAGCCGGCGCGACGGGCGGCGGCGAGCAGACCGTCGCGCACCGCGACGAATTCCGCTGACTCCGGCGGCAGGTAGTCCGGAACACCCTTCGGTGCCTGAAATTGGCTCACAGCGAGGTAATCCCCTGCAGGAACGGGTTGGCGCGACGTTCGTCGCCGATGGTGCTGGACTCGCCGTGGCCGGGCAGCACCCGGGTGGCGTCATCAAGCACCAGCAGTTTTGCCACGATGGATTCCAACAGTTCGCGTCCACTGCCCCCGGGCAGGTCAGTGCGACCGACGGACTGTTTGAACAAAGTGTCGCCGGTGAACGCGAGCCCGGGACCATCGCCGGCAACCCGGAAGACCACCGACCCGGGGGTATGTCCCGGAGTGTGGGCGACTGTCACCATTAACCCGCCGAATTCCAGCACAGCTCCGTCGGGACCGAGGTCGACGACCTGCCGCGGTTCCCGGAACAGTGCGCCGAATACGACCTGGCCGATTCGCGGGCCGAAACCCCTGATCGGGTCGGTGAGCATGAAGCGGTCCGCCGGGTGGATGTAGGCCGGACATCCGTAGGTGTCGGCGACCTTCTGCGCCGACCAGATGTGGTCGATGTGGCCGTGGGTGAGCAACACCGCGGCCGGGGTCAGCCGGTTCTCGTCAAGAATCCGGCGCAGTGGCCCCAGCGCGCGCTGACCGGGATCGACGATGATCGCGTCAGAGCCGGCATGAGGCGCCAGAACGTAACAGTTACAGGCCAACATGCCGGTCGGGAACCCGGTGAGCAACACGCCGCCAAGTCTCCCACCCGACACTTCGGGTGGGGCGTCAACCCCGCCCACATGTTCAGCTGGCACACTCATCGGCGCGAATGCAGGAGCTACCCGATGACTGGAGGACACCGCGGTGCCCACGAACGCACAACGACGCGACACGGCCAAACGCAAGCTTGAGCGGCAACTGGACCGCCGCGCCCAGCGGGCCAAACGCCAGCGCATCCTGACCGTGGTGGGAGCGATGGTCGCACTGGTCACCGGAGCGGCACTGATCGCGACATTCGTCCTCCAGAACGACAAGGACTCCTCGACCGCCACCGCAACCACGACCACAAGCACCCCTGCCCCCGACCCGGCACCGGCGACGGCGGCTGAGCGTGGTGGCGAGGGCCAACTTCCGGTGTTCGCGGCACCCGCCGGCCTGGGGTCCGATTGCCAGTACCCGACCGCTCAAAAGGCCAGCAGGGAGGTTGATGCCCCGAACTCCGGGAAGGTGCCCACCGATCCCGCCACGATCAGCGTCAGCATGTCGACCGATCAGGGCAATATCGGCCTGTTGTTGAACAATGCCGAAGCGCCTTGCACAGTCAACAGCTTCGCCAGCCTCGCTCAGAAGGGTTACTTCGACGACACCGTCTGCCACCGCCTGACCACGGCCGAGTCGCTGGGTGTGCTGCAGTGCGGCGACCCGAGCGGAACGGGGTCCGGCGGCCCGGGCTACCGGTTCGCCAACGAGTACCCCACCAACCAGTACCCCGACGGTGACCCGGCCCTGCAGAAGCAGGTGCTCTACCCCCGCGGCACGCTCGCGATGGCCAACTCCGGCCCCGATACCAACGGCAGCCAGTTCTTCCTCGTCTACAAAGACTCCGAACTGCCGCCGAACTACACCGTGTTCGGCACCATCGACGCGACCGGCCTGGCCACCCTGGACAAGATCGCTGAAGCCGGGGTCGCCGGCGGCGGCAAGGACGGGAAACCGGCCACCGAGGTGAAGGTCACCTCGATCCTGCTGGACTGAGGACTCCTGCGGCTCAGGCGATCCCGGCTGCCGTCTCGGCAGGGATCCCGGGGTGCAGAACAGCAACCGGGCAGTCGGCGTGCGCCAAGACCTTCTGGCTCACCGAACCCATGATGAGCCCGGCGAAACCACCGGATCCCCGGCTACCCACCACCAGCAACTCGGCACCCGCGGCCTCGGCGAGCAGCACCTCGGCCGGCCTTCCGGTCCCCGCGACAAAGGACACCGGAACGTCGGGGAACGCCGCAGCGATGACGATGACCGGCGAATGGAAAGCGCCGGTGTCCGAACCGGGGGTGGCGTCCCTCGGGTTGAACTCGTAGCTCTCCGGCTCCCCCCGGGTGGCCTCGACCGATACC
>JAHZJY010000355.1 GCA_022600695.1 Actinomycetes bacterium
CGCTGCACTGATCTGACGCTGCGGTGACTACCCGGTGTAGGCCATCACATGCTTGATCCGGGTGTAGTCCTCGAGGCTGTACATCGACAGATCCTTGCCGTGGCCGGAGGACTTGTACCCGCCGTGCGGCATCTCCGCGACGAGGGGGATGTGGGTGTTGATCCAGACGCAGCCGAAGTCCAGCGCAGCCGAAACCCGCAACGCCCGGGAAACGTCCTTGGTCCACACCGAGGACGCCAGACCGTAGTCGACTCCGTTGGCGAACTTGATCGCCTCGTCCTCGTCGGCGAAGGACTGAACCGTGATCACCGGCCCGAAGATCTCCTCCTGAATGTGGCGATCCTGCTGACGGAGGCCGCCGATCACGGAGGGCTCGATGTAGAAGCCCTTTTCGCCCTGCCGGCTTCCGCCGGCCGCCAGCACGGCGTGCTTGGGGATGTCCATCAGGAAGCTCAGCACACGTTCCAGTTGGTTGGGATTGTTGACCGGTGGGACCCAGCCGTCCTCGTCCTCGGCCGGGCGGCCGAATGTGGTGGCCGCGCCCCTGGCCTGTTCGGCCAGCGCGTCGGTGAGATCCTGGGCGACGGATGCCGTTGCGATCACCCGGGTGGCTGCGGTGCAGTCCTGGCCGGCGTTGAAGTAGCCGGCGGCCGCGATGGCCTCGGCTGCCGCCGCGATATCGGCGTCGTCGAAGACGATGACCGGCGCCTTGCCGCCCAGTTCCAGGTGGGTGCGTTTGAGGTGGCTGCCGGCACTTGTTGCGACCGCCCGCCCGGCCGCGACCGAGCCGGTGATGGACACCATTTGTGGGGTCGGGTGCGCGACGAGGGCCGCGCCCGTGCTGCGGTCACCGCAGACCACATTGAGCACGCCCGGCGGGAAATGCCGGGAGGCGATCTCGGCGAGCATCACCGAGCTGACCGGGGTGGTGTCGCTGGGCTTGAGCACCACGGTGTTTCCCGCGGCGATGGCCGGACAGAACTTCCAGATCGCCATCATCATCGGGTAGTTCCACGGGGCCACCTGGCCGATCACACCGACCGGTTCGCGGCGGATCCACGAGGTGTGCTTCTCCATGTACTCGCCGGCCGACTTGCCCTCCAGAATCCGCGCCGCGCCGGCGAAGAACCGGATCTGGTCGAGCATCGGCGGAATCTCTTCGGCCATGGTCACGTGATTGGGTTTGCCGGTGTTCCGGCCCTCAGCGGCAACCAGGCTTTTCGTGTGCCGCTCGACCTCGTCGGCAAAATCGAGCATGGCCTTCTGCCGGTGTGACGGTGTAGTGCGCTTCCAGTCGGCGAAGGCGGCCGCGGCCGCCGAGTAGGCCTTGTCGACATCGGCCTCATTGGACAGCGGCGCGGTGCCGTAATCCTCGCCGGTCGAGGGGTCGACGAGGGGCATCGTGGCACCACCGGCTGACTCGATCAGCTCGCCGTTGATGAAGTTCTTCACAGTTGTCATACCGGCTCCTAGCCAGTCAGAGGGATATTGGTCGGAGGGATGTCGTCAGAGATCGGCGAGGATGCCGGCGAGAACGTCGAGGCCTTCGATGAGGAGTTCGTCGCTGATGGTCAGCGGCGGCAGGAACCGGAGGGTGTTGCCGAAGGTGCCGCAGCTGAGCACCAGCACCCCCTGCAAGTGGGCGTGGGCGCACAGCGCCCTGGTCAGATCCGGGTCCGGCTCATCAGTGCCGGATTTGACCAGTTCCACGGCGATCATGGCGCCGCGTCCGCGCACATCACCGATCCGATCGTCATCGGCCTGCAAACGGTGCAACTTGTCCTTCATGAGCCGCTCGATCTGCTTGGCGCGGTCCAGCAGGCCGTCGAGTTCGATGGTCTCGATGGTGGCCAGCGCCGCCGCGCACGCCACCGGATTGCCCCCGTAGGTCCCGCCCAGGCCGCTGGCGTGCGGGGCATCCATGATCTCGGCCCGGCCGGTCACCCCGGAAAGCGGAAGGCCATCGGCGATACCTTTGGCGGTGACGATGAGATCGGGCTCGATACCTTCGTCTTCGCAGGCGAACATTTGTCCGGTGCGCCCGAACCCGCTCTGGACCTCATCGGCGATGAAGACGACGTCGTTATCGGTGCACCAGGACCGCAGCGCGGGCAGGAAGCCGGGCGCCGGCACCACGAACCCACCCTCGCCCAGAACAGGTTCGATGATGACCGCGGCCAGGTTGGCCGCACCGATCTGTTTCTCGATCACCGTCAGTGCCCGATTGGCCGCCAGTTCGCCGTTGGTCGCCCACTCTTTATTGATCAGACCGTCCCGGTACGGGTAGGACAGCGGTGCGCGATAAATCTCCGGGGCGAACGGTCCGAATCCGCTCTTGTAGGGCATCGACTTCGCGGTCAGCGCCATCGTGAGGTTGGTCCGGCCGTGGTAGGCGTGGTCGAAGGCGACCACGGCCGTGCGCTTGGTGTAGGTGCGGGCGATCTTGACGGCGTTCTCCACTGCCTCGGCGCCCGAGTTGAACAATGCGGTGCGTTTTTCGTGGGAACCGGGGGTGAGCCGGTTGAGGTGCTCCGCCACGGCGATGTAGCCCTCGTAGGGGGTGACCATGAAGCAGGTGTGGGTGAAGGCGGCGACCTGCTCGCGGACCGCGTCGACCACTCGCGGGGAGGAGTTGCCGATCGTGGTGACCGCGATGCCGGAGCCGAGGTCGATCAGCCGGTTGCCGTCGACGTCCTCGATGATCCCGCCGAAAGCGCGTGCGCAGGACACCGGCATCGTCACCCCGACACCGTGCGATACCGCGGCGACCCGCCGCCGGGTCATCTCCAGCGACTTCGGACCGGGAATCTCGGTGACGAGCTTGCGGGTCTGTTCCAGGGTGCTCACGGCTTTTCTCCTGACCTGTCCCTCGGCCGGGCAGGGTGTCAGCCCGGTGTCCCGAGCCTAGCCGGGTGCCCCTCCTGCGCAACCGAAAACCCCGGCGAGATGCCTCCCATCACGCCAATGGCACACTGGTCGCTCACAGGGTCCGCGACTACCGGTCCCGCTGCGATGCCCCGCACCCGACACTGAAAGACACGTGCTGCCATGGAACTGCTGACATTCCTGCCCCTGATCATCATCATGGGGGCGTTCTTGTATTTCTCCTCGCGTCGCCAGCGTAAGGCGATGCAGGCCACCATCGACCTGCACGAGTCGCTGCGTCTCGGCGATCGGGTGCACACCACTTCCGGCTTGCAGGCCACCATCACCGACATCGCCGACGACACCGTCGACCTCGAGATCGCGCCGGGTGTCATCACCCGATGGATGAAGCTGGCGATCCGCGACCGGATCGAGCCCGAGCTTCCAGAGCGGGATGAGGCCGGCGTGCTCAACCGGGCCACGGAGTTGACCGACAGCGACGCGGACCGCCTCAAAGACTGATCCGCCGTACTTAACCCGTACCCTTTGCGGGAGCACTCCTCCGCGCGGGCTGCTGCACGCCCGAAGCGCGGCCCACAACGGCATACGCCGGCATACGACGGCATACGAC
>JAHZJY010000356.1 GCA_022600695.1 Actinomycetes bacterium
GCGCCGATCACCACCGCCACCGAGTTCTGCAGCAGGCCGACCGCCGCGATCATGCTCGACAGGAACATCAGAACGGTGAAACGCCATCTCGATGCCCCCGACGGCAGCACCATCAGGGCGTCCAAAGCCGAGCGACGGTCCGCGACCGGCAGGCGGGGAATCCGCCACTGCACTGGGAGCCTCATTCCCGGCAGGTTCCGCAGTCCTGCCCCGCGCTCGGCCTGGTTTCGCATCGCCACCCTCACCGGTGTCGCGTGCCAGGGTCGCGTGCCAGGGTATTGCCCGCCCGGCGAATCGGGATGCGGATCGGCACCGGCAGGCTCGGCCGGCGACACCCGGTGCGGCGACGAAACCCCGGGTAAGGTTAAGCCCGCCCTGAGAGTCGCATATGCCATCGTCAGGTGAGGAGAAGCCCGATGCGTGCAGATCATGCGCCGGATTCGGCTCACCGCCGCTCGATCGGCAGGGTGTGCGGACTGGCGACGGCGGTGGGCATCGGCGCGGTGATCGGCGCGATGTCTCCGGCCGCTGGTGCCGAGACCGCCACCTCCGGTAGATCGGGTACCGCGGGCCCGGGGTCCGCGAGCGCCTCGGCGGCGGACGGCCCGCGGTCCGCGCGGTCGGCGACGAGGTTGGGAAGTCCGCGGGTTGTCTCCCGGGCGCCGGGACGCTCCGGGTCTGCCCTCATCCCACGGGCCGGCGGTCCGGTGGACAGTCCGGCCGTGCCCGCCTCTGCCGCGACACGTTCGGATGACGTTGTCCCGAAAGGGATTTCCGTGCCGACAAGGGATGCAGCCGAGCCGTTGCCGCCCGACGACCCGATCGTGCCACTCGAACCGGAGTCGGGTGCGGATGGCCCGCGCGGATTGCAGCCCCCCGTGGCAGTGAGAGCGGCGGCCCGCGCCGTGACGACCCCGGTGCCACCGGCCGAGGCGGTCGACGGGTACCCGGCCGCGGTGACGGGGACGCTGTCCGAAGTGGGCTGGGGTGGCGAGGTATCCGGTGATGGGCCCGATGGTCCGGGGGCGCTGGCGCTGATGGGAGCCGCAGCGGCGGTCAGCCGCCGCGATCTCGGTGACGCCGGCGTCCCGGCCGGCCCGGCCGCCACCGCCGGCGCCGCGCCGGTCCGGACGATACTGTCGCTCTTCTTCGGCGACGGCACCGCCGAGAACCCCAACGGTGGGATTTTTATCGGCAATGGCTTCAGCTACGACGCCCAGACCTGCGCCGGTGCCCTCGCCTGCGACGGCGGGAATGGCGGCCTGTTGGGCAATGGCGGTGACGGCTGGAACGGTGGCGGTGGCGGGTCCGCGGGCTGGTTCGGTGCCGGCGGCGACGGCGGCGCGGGTGTTCTCGGCGGTGCCGGCGGTGCCGGCGGAACCGGCGGTCTGTTCATCGGAAATGGCGGCAACGGTGGCGTCGGCGCGGCCGCGATCACCCCGGGCGGTGTCGGCGGGGACGGCGGAGCCGGCGGCAGCGCCGGACTGTTGTCGGTGTGGGGCCGCGGCGGGGACGGCGGTGCCGGCGGCAACGGCAGTTACGTGTTCGGGTTCGGCGGAGACGGCGGATCTCCGGGTGCCGGCGGGCTGGCGGGTGCGGCCGGGTCGGCCCGGCTCCTGTTCGTGTTTCCCCGCAACGGAACGGTCGGTCTGGACAACTCCCTGGTCTATTTCCTCGACGACACCTCACAGACCGCGAACACCCCCGCGGGCTACGGCGTGATCGGCGAGTTCAGCGCCGACGAGCGCGCCACCCTGACGGCCGCCGGCCGGATCGTCGGTGAGTCGGTGGCGCTGATGAACAACGACGGCACCGACGGCTACAGCCTCTGGCCGCTGATCAGTGAGCTGTTCACGTCGGCGGACCCGGTTCCCGACAGCGAGAAGACGGCGTTGGCGACTGAGATCCTGGCCCGGGTTCAGCTCTACCCCGGACTTG
Organism: Actinomycetes bacterium; assembly: GCA_022600695.1. Lineage (GTDB taxonomy): Bacteria > Actinomycetota > Actinomycetes > Mycobacteriales > Mycobacteriaceae > Mycobacterium. Next base: position 1,939 of record JAHZJY010000356.1, read on the forward strand.
AGCCGTCCGACGAGTTCCCCAGCCCGGGGGAGGGTACGCCGACCGCCGAGGGCGGGTACGTGTTCTGGGCGCAGGACTTCGAGTTCACGCCGGGCCGGGCGCCGACCGACGAGGCCTACGCGGGAGTGCTGGCCGTGATGTGGGCGGGCAAGCAGATCCTCGGGGATTCCATGATGATCCTGCCGGTGCCGTCGAGCAGCCTGTTCAAGACCCTCGGGAGCGTGACCGGGGGCGCCTACAACGCCGAGACCATCATCCGCGGCGACGGCACGACCCCCTATCTGACCTCGCTCGGGCTAACCGGCCTGCCGGCGAATCCGGCTCCGGACTCGGGCGGGGAATGGAACTTCCTCTCGCTGGCCTACGCCAACAACCTGATCGACGGCTTCTTCGGCCAGCAGTACAACTCGGCGTTCACCGGTGTCGTCACCCCGGACACCAAGCCGTTCTATGCCGACGAGCTGCCCTATGCCCTGATGTCGGCCTACGGCAATCCCGCCCAGGTGGCCACCGGCGGCCCGTGGGACACCGCCTACTACGACCCGATGCCGTTCCATGCGGCGGTCTACTGGCCGGCGGCCGTGGATCCGTCATGGGGCCAGCCCGCATCGACCAACCAGAGGCTGAAGCCCACCCCGGCCCGGCTGCCGACGGTCTCGCGGTGATCCCCGCGGTCCTGATCACCCCGATGGCCCGAAGACCAGGTCCAGAAAGGCGTTGAAGGTCGCTGCGGCAGCCATCGGCGTGTCCGGGTAGAGCCCGTTCCACACGGTGGCCAGGATCGCCGGCGAGAGCAGCAGCAACGGGACCCGCGCCAGGGCATCGCTGCTGAGTTCACCGCGGTCGGCC
>JAHZJY010000054.1 GCA_022600695.1 Actinomycetes bacterium
CAGCAGGGAATCCAGCACCGAGTCGCTGATCGCGTCGCAGATCTTGTCGGGATGTCCCTCGGTCACCGACTCGCTGGTAAAGAGCCGCCCGTTCTCGCTCACGGTGTTAATCCCCTTCGGTATGTGGGTGGGCATGGTATTCGCAGTAACCATCTCTGTGGTCATCCGCCGGACCGTCGGCCGGGCGCCGATATGTTATCCGCCGCTGGTCCTCAGCAGCGCGGCCACCGCGTCCACGATACGGCTCGCCATCAAAGTCTTGGAACCGTGTTCGAGCGCCACCTCCGTACCGTCGGCGCCCAACATCCAGCCGTCGTTACTGTCCACCTCGAATGCCCGGCCGTCACCGACTGCGTTGACAACCAACAGATCGCACGCCTTCCGGCGCAATTTAGCCCGGGCATGGAACAGCACATCACCGTTGGCATCGCCGGTCTCAGCGGCGAACCCGACTATCACCCGCATGCTCGGCAGTTGGCCGTCGGCGCGCTGGCGCACCGCGCCGGCCAGCACGTCCTCGTTGCGTATCAGCTCGATCGGGGGCGTATCCCGGGCGTCCGCGGTCTTCTTGATTTTACTGGTCGCCGGGTAGGCGGGCCGGAAATCGGCAACCGCGGCGGCCATCACCAGGACGTGCGCATCCGGCGCGTTCTTCGACACCGCCTCATGCATCTGCGCCGCGGAGGTCACGTGCAGCACACGAACACCCGCGGGATCGGCCAGGCCCACGGTGTTTCCGGCAATGAGGGTGACGTCGGCACCGCGCTGAGCGGCGACCCGGGCGACCGCATAACCCTGCTTGCCAGAGCTTCGGTTGCCGATGAAGCGCACAGGGTCCAGCGCCTCCCGGGTGCCACCGGCGGTGACCAGAACCCTGGTGCCGGCCAGATCATGCCGAAGCGCGTCGGCACGGGCCAGCAGCAATTCGGCGAAGATGCTGATCTCGTCGGGCTCGGGCAGGCGTCCCGCTCCGGTATCGGAACCGGTGAGCCGGCCAGATGCGGGCTGGAGCACCACGACGCCCCGGCGTCGGAGCGTTTCGACGTTATCGACCGTGGCAGCGTGCTGCCACATCTCGGTGTGCATCGCCGGGGCCAGAAGGACCGGGCACCGGGCCGTGAGGAGGGTGGCGGTCAGCAGATCATCGGCCCGGCCGACCGCAGCGCGGGCGAGCAGGTCCGCGGTCGCGGGCGCCACGAGCACGAGGTCGGCCTCTTGCCCCATGCGCACGTGCGGCACATCCGGTACGTCCTCGAAGACTCCGGTGCGAACCGGATTGCCAGACAACGCCTCAAAGGTGGCGGCGCCCACGAAGCGCAACGCGGACTCGGTGGGAACGACTCGCACGCGGTGTCCGGATTCGGTGAGCTGGCGGACTACCGAGCACGCCTTGTAGGCGGCGATACCGCCGGCGACGCCGACAATGATCCGCTTCGGGCTCATAGCCGACCCGCGCTGGCCGCGGTTATTCGCCTTCGGTGTGTTCGAGAAGGTCGCCGTGGATCTCGCGCAGGGCGATCGACAGCGGTTTCTCCTGAAGGCCCGGTTCGACCAGCGGGCCGACGTACTCAAGTATCCCCTCGCCTAGCTGGTTGTAGTAGTCGTTGATCTGGCGTGCCCGTTTCGCGGCATAGATCACCAGGGCGTACTTGCTGGAGACGCGGGCGAGCAGTTCGTCGATGGGCGGGTTGGTGATGCCCAGCGGGGTGTCGTAGGCGCTGGCCGCACCGGGGGCTGGATCGTAGTGATCCGCTGTGGTTGTCACGTGGTCCTTCTCCTGACCTTCACCTGGCAGTGAGTTTCGATTCGATGGGTCCGTTTGGGAGGTCGGGTCCGACCACTCACGCCGACTCCGGCGTGTTTCCTAGCAGCAACGATACCAATTCAGCGCAGGCTGAATCCAATTGGCCGTTGACCACGATGACGTCGAACTCATCCTGGGCGGCCAATTCGGCCTCGGCGGTGGCCAGCCTGCGGGCCATCCGCTCCGGGGATTCGGTTCCGCGTCCGGCGAGTCGCTGTTGCAGCGCCTCCCGGCTGGGTGGTGCCAGAAACACCGTCACGACATCGGGCATTGCCCGCTTGACCGCACGCGCACCGGCGAGATCGACCTCGATCAGCACCGGCCGGCCGCTTTCAGCGGCCTGGATCACCGGCTCGGCCGGGGTCCCGGACCGGTGCAGCCCGCCGTGGATGTCGGCCCACTCGAGCAACTCGCCGCTATCGATGAGCTGCTGAAATCGTGCCGCCGTGACGAAGTGGTAGTCCGACCCGTCGATCTCACCCGGACGAGGCTCGCGAGTGGTCGCCGAAACGCTGAACACCAGATCCGGCATCTGCGTCCGCAAGCGTCGGACCACCGTCGATTTACCGACGGCAGACGGGCCGGACAGCACGAGCACGCGTCCCCGCGCAGCTCCGGGACGGAATGAACCGCCCGCGCTGTCCGGCCCGCCGCCGGCGTTCATGAACTTCGTCAGACCGAGACTCTGGCGGAGAAGGTCAGGAGAACTTTTCCAACAGAGCCTTGCGTTGCCGATCGCCGAGTCCCCGCAAGCGGCGGGTCGGGGCGATCTCCAGCTCGGTCATGATCTCTTGCGCCTTGACCTTGCCTACTTTGGGCAGGGCTTCCAGCAGCGCCGAGACCTTCATCTTGCCGAGAACCTCATCGGTCTCGGCGTCCTTCAGCACCTGCGTGAGGTTAGTGCCACCGCGCTTGAGCCGATCCTTGAGCTCAGCACGTATCCGACGTGCGGCGGCGGCCTTCTCCAAGGCTGCGGCGCGCTGCTCGTCGGTCAACTGGGGAAGGGCCACGGGTTCCTCCGTCTCATCACAATCATTGTTTTGCCTGGGCCGGGTTCTGCAGCCAGCGTCGCCGACCGTACCCACGCCGTCTGACGAAATCTAACCCGGCCCCGCCCCAAAGGCGAAAACTCACCGGCCCCGGGCGGCGGATCGGC
>JAHZJY010000357.1 GCA_022600695.1 Actinomycetes bacterium
ACAATCGGCTGCGCCGCGCCGATCGCTGGCTGACCCACTCGGTACGGGTGCGAGCTGCGCTGGAGGCGGCAGACCAACCGGTGGTGGTCGACCTCGGCTATGGTGCGCGGCCGGTCACCACGCTCGAGCTCGCGGCCCGACTGCACGCGGTACGGCCCGATATTCGAGTGGTCGGCCTGGAGATCGATCCCGATCGGGTTGCGGCGGCCCGCGCGGCCGGCAACCCGGCGGCCGAATTCGCCCTCGGCGGTTTTGAACTGGCCGGCCTGACACCGGTTCTGGTGCGCGCCTTCAACGTGCTGCGCCAGTACCCCGAAGACGCGGTGGCCGATGCCTGGCACACCATGCGCTCGCGGCTTGCTCCATCCGGGCTGATCGTCGACGGCACCTGTGATGAGGTCGGCCGGCGCAGCTGCTGGGTGCTGCTCGATCGCGATGGGCCGGTCAGCCTGACCCTGGCATGTGACCCGCGGGCCATCGCCCGGCCGTCGGACCTGGCCGAGCGGTTGCCGAAAATCCTTATCCACCATAACGTTCCGGGCCAACCGATCCACTCCCTGCTGGCCGCAGCCGATCGGGCGTGGGCGGCGGCAGCCGCGCAGTCGGTATTCGGGCCGCGGGCGCGATGGCGGGCGATGCTCGGCGGGTTGAGCGCGGAGGGTATCGCGGTGGAGCCGCAGCGGCGCAGCCCGCGCGATGCGGTGCTCACCGTGCCGTGGGCGACGGTCGCTCCGGCGCGATAGGGTCCCGCGGCTACCCTGAACGCCATGCGGATCGCACTGGCGCAGATCAGGTCCGGCACCGATCCGGCCGCGAATCTCGCCCTGGTGGGCGACTACACCCGCCGGGCGGCGGCCGGTGGTGCCCGGCTGGTGGTATTCCCGGAGGCCACCATGTGCCGGCTCGGTGTTCCGCTCGGCGAGGTCGCCGAGCCGCTGAACGGCAGCTGGGCCGACGGCGTACGCGGCATCGCCGAGGAAACCGGGGTCACGGTATTGGCCGGGATGTTCACCCCGGCACCGGATGGTCGCGTCACCAACACGGTCCTGGCCACCGGCGGCGGGGTGGAGGCGCACTACGACAAAATCCATCTCTACGACGCCTTCGGGTGTACCGAGTCCGCGACCGTGGCACCCGGCCGCCGGCCGGTGGTGGTCACCGTGGATGGAGTCGGTGTCGGGGTGACGTTGTGTTACGACATCCGTTTCCCCTACCTCTACACCGAACTGGCTGACCTCGGCGCGTCCGTGATCACGGTCAGCGCCTCCTGGGGGGACGGGCCCGGCAAGCTCGATCAGTGGACGCTGCTGGCCAGGGCCCGGGCGATGGATTCGGCCTGTTTCGTCGCCGCGGCCGGGCAGGCCCACCCCGGCCCCGGATTGAGGCCGACGGCCCCGAGAGGTGTCGGCGGAAGCCTGGTGGCTTCGCCGACCGGTGCGGTACTCGCTGACGCCGGCGCGGACCCGCAGTTGGTGATCTGCGACGTCGACCCCGACACCGTGGCCGAGGTCCGCGACACCGTCGGTGTGCTGCGCAATCGCTTTAGAGTTCGCTCAGATTCGTAGGGCACAATCGCCCCGGTGACGTTCCCGCCGCAGGGCCCGCCGCCGAGTCCGCCCCCGGGTCCGCCACCGGGTCCGCCCCCCGGCCCGGACCAGCCGCCCTTCGGGTACGAGCCCCCCACCCAGCAGGTTCCCCCGCAGCTCGGACCGCCGCCCGCCACGCCGGGGCCCCCGGAGTCGGTTCAACCCGCCCGGCGCAAACTGTTCGGCGACCCGCTATCGGCGCTGCTCGTGGTGGTCATCGTGGTGGCCGTCGCAGTGGCCGGGCTCCTCGGTGCGGAGTTGTACGCCCGGAAAAAGGCCGACTCGATCGTCGCCAGCGCGGTCAGCTGCGTGGTCCGGGACAGCGCGACCGCGTCCTTCGGCCCGCGGCCGTTCCTGATCCAGCACTTCACCCACAGCTACCGGAACATGTCGGTGGAGACCGCCGGCAACCGGATCCGCGAGGCCGAGGGTATGAAACTCAAGCTCTATCTCGACGATATCCGGATCAACCCGACGGCTGATTCGGCCGGCACCCTGGGCGTCCTGAACGCCGATGTGACATGGTCGGCCGAGGGCATCAAGCAGACCGTGCAGGGCATGATCCCGGTGCTGGGCAACCTGGTCAGCGGGGTCACACCGGAACCCGCTACCGGCACCCTGGAAGTCCGGGGCCCGCTGGGCACCGTGACGATCAAGCCGGAGGTCGCCGACGGCGGGCTGACGCTGGGTGTGCTGAAGGTGACCGGCCTGGGGTTCACGCTGCCCCGGGAGAGCGTGCAGCCGGCGCTCGACGCGTTCACCGGACAGCTGACCAATAACCTGCCGATGGGCATTCGCGCCGACAGCGTCGAGGTCACCGACAGCGGGGTCAGCGCGCGGTTCATCACCCGCGACGCGACCATTCCCAACGGTCAGCAGGACCCCTGTTTCGCCGGGATCTGAACCCGGTTCACCGACCTTTCTCCGCACCGCCGGGGTTACAGCCGGCCAGCATCATGGAGCCGTCGTCCACGGTGGGCCGCCACGGCTCAAGATCCCAGCTCGGCTTGCCGGGCTGAGCGAACTCGGCGAAGCGCCAGTGGCACAGGAACTGGGAGCGCATCCCCGGGGTCGCGGCGTCCGGTGCCAGCGCCAGCACCTCCGCCCAGGCCCCGTCGGTCTGGACGGCGGTCTTGCCGAGCTCGCCGGCCACCTGCCGCCCGGCGCTGGTGAGATAAACCCGCAACGTCGGCAGGCCGCTGTAGCTGACCCACGTCACACCGTCGATATAGGGGGGTGCGGACTCGGATTCGGACCCTGCGTCAGACGCGGAGTCGGCGCCCGGGCCGGCCGCCGCCGGGGGGCACAGAACCAGCGCGACGGGAACCGACGCCAGCGCCCAGAGCAGCCGGGTGTTCAGCGGGACTTCCCCTGGACCTCCAGCAGCTTGGGGCGCACGTCGACCAGGTAGACCCCGGCGGCGACCGCGGCGATCACCGCTCCGAGGGTGCCACCGAGGACGAGGATCAGCAGTGCGGAGACACCCAGAATCACCAGCCATACCGGCTTGGTCAGTTTGTCGGTCGCGGTATACGCATCGGGCCGCTGCATGGCGGCGTGCACGAAGGCGTACACCGTCACAACGAGGACTGCGGTACTGAGGACAAGAAGAACGGAACCCGCCATACCCTGAAACATGGTTCAAGGGTAGGCGGGTCCCGTCCGGATCAGCGAACTGATTCGTTACTTCTGGGTGACCTTCTTGGCCGGAGCCTTCTTGGCCGCAGACTTGGCCGGGGCCTTCTTGGCCGCAGACTTGGCCGGGGCCTTCTTGGCTGCAGACTTGGCCGGGGCCTTCTTGGCCGCAGACTTGGCCGGAGCCTTCTTAGCCGGAGCCGGGGCCGTCGCCGGCAGGTCCACCCCGACCAGCTTGGCGGCACGCTCGCCGACGGCGCGAGTCTGCGCCGACACGTTGCCCAGCGCCTCCTGGGTCAGCTCGACGGCCGAATCGACGTAGGTCTCGACCCGGTCGGCGGCATCCTTCAACTCGGGCTGGCCCTTCAACCGCTCCAGTGCGGCCTCACCACGGGCGACCAGGGTGTTGTAGGTCTCGGTGGCGTCCACGAAGAATTCGTCCGCGGCCTTGCGCAGCTCCTCGCTGGTCAGCCTGCCGCGCAACTCCTCGGTGCGCTTGGGCAGCTCTTCCTGCAGGCGGGTCAGCGCCGCGCGCCGATCGTCCATCCGGTCGCCGGCGACCTCGGCCCGCTCCCGCAGGGTGTTGAGGATTTCGTTGACGGTGGCCAGCGCCAAGTCGGCGGCGCCGACCGCGGCGAGCAGCGGAGCTTTCAGGTCCTCAACGGTGTTCTCGTTGGTGTTCTTAGCCATGTGAGTGATTTCCTTTCGGGTGTTCTGGTGGAGATTTTCAGCTGTGATGCGGTGGTGTCCTACTCGGCCGGCGGCCCCTGAGGAACCACCTCGTTCTGCTGGCAGAAAGAGGTGTAGATATCGAGCAGAACCCGCTTCTGCCGGTCGCTCATCACGGTGTCCGCGATGATGGCGTCCTGCACCTGACTCGGCTGCCCGGGTTCGAGCATCCCGGCCCGGACGTAGAGCACTTCGGCCGACAACCGCAATGCCTTCGCGATCTGACTGAGCACCTCGGCCGAGGGTTTGCGCAACCCCCGTTCGATCTGACTGAGGTACGGATTGCTCACCCCGGCCCGCTCGGCGAGCTGTCGCACCGACACCTCCGCGGCCTCCCGTTGGGTGCGGATGAAGCCACCGATGTCCTGCGCGGCGGTGCTCACCACAGCGGCAAGATCTGAATCCTGCGCCATGGTTCGCCCCTTTGCACGTACAAGTGTCGTTTGCATTACGGACACCACCGTACGCATTAGTGCTAACAATTGCAAGCACTAGCTAGCGCAGGTCAGAACAGTATTTGCGCAACCGTGTAGATCACGAGGCCGGCCAGGGCGCCAACCACGGTGCCGTTGATCCGAATGAACTGAAGGTCGCGACCCACGTGCAACTCGATGCGCCGACTGGCCTCGCCGGCATCCCAACGCTCAATCGTCTCGGCGATGATGGTGGTGGCCTCGCTGCCGTACCGGGTGACCACATGCTGGGCTCCGCGCACGATCCAGTTGTCCACTTTGTCGCGCAATTCCACGTCGTCACGCAGCGACTCACCGATCCGCACCACCGAGTCGGCGATCCGAGAGCGCAGTGCGCTGGACGGGTCGTCCACACCGTCGAGCACCAACCGCTTCAAGGTTTTCCACGCCGTCTCAGCGGCGCGGGTCACCTCGTCGCGAGCCATCAGTTGCTCCTTGACGGTCTCGGCCTTGGAGATCGTCGACGGGTCGTTCTGCAGGTCGCTGGCGAACTCGAACAGGAAACGGGTCGCCGACTGGCGCAGTTCGTGATTCCGATCGCGGCGCACCTTGTCGGTGAAGTCCATCAGTTCGCGATGGATACGCTCCCCCACCAGGTGGTCGACGAACTTCGGCGACCAGGTGGGCGAGTCCCGCAGCACCACCCGTTCGATGGTCGGTCCGGCGTTCAACGCCCACTCGAAAGCGCGATCGCTCAACAGCTGGATCAGCGCCTCCTGCCGGTTCTCCGCCAGCAGTTGGGACAGCACCCGGCCGGCCGGCGGGCCCCACTGCGGTTCGGCGACCCGCTTGACGATGGTCCGGTCGATGACGTGCTGGATGTCCTCATCGTTGAGCAACTCGACGACCGCCCGCAACACCGACGCGGCTTCGTCGGCGACCCGGGCGGCGTGCACCGGTTCGGAGAGCCACTTACCCAGCCGACTGCCGATCTCGGCGTCCCGCAGCTTGGTCGAAATCACCTCCGGGGACAGGAAGTTCTCCCGCACGAACGTACCCAGCCCCTCGCCGAGCTGGTCTTTCTTGCGCGGAATGATCGCGGTGTGCGGGATCTTCAAACCCAGCGGATGCCGGAACAGCGCGGTGACGGCGAACCAATCGGCCAGCGCACCCACCATTCCGGCCTCCGCGGCGGCGGCGACATATCCCAGCCAGTCCGGACCGCCTTCGGCCCGCCACCACCGGGCCAGCAGGAAGATCACCGTCGCACCGAGCAGAAACCCCAGCGCGACCACCTTCATCCGGCGCAGGTTGGTGAGGCGCTCGGCGTCAGCGTCGGGGTCGGCGCCCGCGAAAGACTCAGCAAGAGAGGTACCGGATGCCCCCGGCGCACCCGGAAGCCGATGTTTGGCAGCCACGGCACCATCATCCGCTATTTCCCGCCGACGGATGCCGCGCTTTAGTGGTACCGGTCGTCACAACTTTCGGCGCTCGCGCCGGTAGAGTACGGGTCAGTGACTCAGCACATAGCCTCGGGCGCCGCCAAGGCCGACGGTGGACCGGCAGCGGCGAAGACCGACGGTCGCAAGCGGCGCTGGCACCGGCACAAGGTGGAACGGCGCACCGAACTGGTTGATGGGGCGCTTGACGCCATCCGCGGCCGCGGCCGCGATATCAGCATGGACGAGATCGCCGCGGAGATCGGGGTGTCCAAGACCGTCCTGTACCGGTACTTCGTCGACAAGAACGACCTCACCACCGCGGTGATGATGCGCTTCGCGCAGACCACCCTGATTCCGAATATGGCCGCCGCGCTGTCGTCGGATCTCGACGGGTTCGATCTCACCCGGGAGATCATCCGGGTCTACGTCGACACCGTGGCCGCCGAACCCGAGCCCTACCGGTTCGTGATGGCGAACGCCTCGGCCAGCAAGAACAAGGCAGTCGCCGACTCCGAGCAGATCATCGCCCGGATGTTGGCGGTGATGCTGCGCCGGCGAATGCAGGTGGCCGGTATGGACACCTCCGGGGTGGAGCCGTGGGCCTTCCTGATCGTCGGCGGCGTCCAGCAGGCCACGCACTCGTGGATGTCACACCCGCGAATGACCAGCGACGAACTCATCGACTACCTCACCATGCTCTGCTGGAGCGCACTGTGCGGGATCGTCGAAGTCGGGGGCTCCTTGCAGCGGTTCAGATCTGAACCGCATCCGTCGCCGGTCGTTCCGGAGTTGGCGCCCACAACCCCCGCGTGAATCTCTAGGGTGCGGATATGTCCGGTCTGCCATCGCTGTGGAACCACGAACCCCATTCGATTCTCCGGTTCCGCCCGGGTGACCGGGTCGCCGATATCGACGCCGACGGCAGCCCCGGCTTCACCGGCGACAAGGGCGACGCCGCGGAGATCCTGGCCGAACGCGGCGAGCGGTTCGCCGAACTGCAGGAACTGCTCTACGCCAACGGCAGGGCCGGTGACAACCGCTCGGTTCTGCTGGTGCTGCAGGGCATGGACACCGCCGGAAAAGGTGGAATCGTCACCCACGTCGTCGGGGCCGGCAACCCGATGGGTATCCACTACACCAGCTTCGGGAAGCCGACCGAGGAAGAGCTTGCGCACCACTTCCTGTGGCGGATCAACAAGGCACTGCCCGCGGCCGGGCAGATCGGGGTGTTCGACCGCTCCCACTACGAGGATGTGCTGGTGGTCCGG
>JAHZJY010000358.1 GCA_022600695.1 Actinomycetes bacterium
CAAGGAGAACTAATGCTCGGACCACTCGACGAATACCCCGTCCACCAACTTCCCCAGCCGATTGCCTGGCCGGGTTCCTCAGACCGGAATTTCTACGACCGGTCCTATTTCAACGCCCACGACCGCACCGGCGACATCTTTTTGATCACCGGTATCGGGTACTACCCGAACCTCGGGGTGAAGGACGCGTTCGTACTGATCGGGCGCCGCAGCGGTGGCGACAACAAGATCGGACTGGGTGACACTCAGACCGCGGTGCATCTGTCCGACGCTGTCGACCAGAATCGACTGCAGCAGCACGTCAACGGATACCGCTTGGAGGTCGTCGAACCACTGCAGACGCTGCGCATCCTGCTCGACGAGACCGAGGGGATCGCTTGCGACCTGACCTGGGAGGCACTCTTCCCGGCCGTTCAGGAACAGCGCCACATCCTGCGCGCCGGTAACCGGGTGACACTGGACGCGCAACGGTTCGCCCAGTTGGGTTCGTGGCGCGGGCACATCGTGATCGATGGCGAAGAAATCACCGTTGACCCGGCCACCTGGATCGGCAGCCGGGACCGGTCCTGGGGCATCCGGCCGGTCGGGGAGTCCGAGCCGGCGGGCCGACCCGCCGACCCGCCGTTCGAGGGCATGTGGTGGCTGTATGTGCCGATGGCATTCGACGACTTCGCCGTCGTGATGATCATCCAGGAGGAGCCCAGCGGCTTCCGCTCGCTCAACGACTGCACCCGGATCTGGCCCGACGGCCGCATCGAGCAACTCGGCTGGCCCCGGGTGAAGGTCCACTACCGTTCCGGCACCAGGATTCCCACCGGAGCCACCATCGACACCACCGACGGCGCCGGCACCCCGATCCGCTTCGACGTCGAGTCCAGGCTTCCGGTTCCCCTCCACATCGGCGGTGGCTACGGCGGCGACTCCGACTGGCTGCATGGAGTGTGGAAAGGCGAGAAGTTCACCGAGCGCCTGACCTACGATATGAGCGATCCGGCCATCATCGGACGTTCCGGTTTCGGTGTGATCGACCATGTCGGCCGGGCCGTCTGCCGCGAGGGGTCCGCGGACCCCCGGGAGGGCTGGGGCCTGTTCGAGCACGGGGCGCTGGGCCGGCACGATCCGTCCGGGTTCGCCGATTGGCTGACCGTCGCGCCTTAGCGCCTACCGGGCCAGTTCGTCCACGACCGCCGTCAGGCTGTCCACCGAGATCGGCCCGGGCTGATATAGACACACCGTGTCGGCCAGACCCTCGGCGGCGCCGGTCCGACCCCGTATGTGGGCGGCGATCTGGGCGGGTGTTCCGCACGCGGCGATGGTGTGCAGCACCTCATCGCTGATCAGCGCGCCCATCTCGGCCCACCGGCCCTGTTTGGACATCGCGTTGAGTTCGGGCTGCAAGTCCCCCCAGCCATGGGTGTCGAGCACCGGGCGATAGGCCGGGGTGGAGGCGTAGAACGCCAGCAGTCGCCGGGTGGGCTCATGGTCGGCGTCGCACTCCCCCGCCGACACGATCACCTCCGGCACCACCGCAAGGTCGGCGGCGGTGCGCCCGGCCGCCGCCAGTCCCTCGCGGACCCGCGGCATCGTGACCTCTCTCATGAACCGGGCCGAACCGAACGGCATCACCAGCAGTCCGTCGGCCACCTCGGCGACCGCTTTGGTCAGCCGGGGTCCGAGCGCTCCGACGTAAATCGGGGGCGGGCCAAAGGGATTCGGCCCAGGGTTGAACGTCGGGGTCATCAATGTGTGCCGGTAGAACTCACCGCGGAAGTCCAGCCGCCCACCGGTCTCCCAGGTGTCGAAGATCGCCCGCAACGCACCGACCAGATCCCGCATCCGGGCCACCGGCCGGTCGAAGGCCGCACCGTAGCGTTTCTCGATCTGGGTGCGGATCTGGGTGCCCAGCCCGAGGGTGAACCGGCCACCGGAGAGCAGTTGATGGTCATAGGCCTGGTGCGCCAACTGGATCGGGTTCCGCGGGAACGCGATCGCCACGTTGGTCATCAGATCCAGGCCACCGACCGTCGACGCGAGGGTCAGCGGCGCGAAGACATCGTGCGGGCCCTCGAAGGTGAACACCCCGGCCGCGCCGGCCTCACGCAGTGCGGCGGCCCGCGCAGCGGCGTCGGTAGGTCCGAACAGTGCAGTCAGTATTTTCACGGCTCCCTCACCTTAGCGATGTCGGCGCGCTGAGCAGCGGTCAGCGCACGTTTGCGCGCCGACATCGGCGAGACTGGGTGGATGACACATGACGTAGTGGTGATCGGCGCGGGTCTGGCCGGCCTGACATCGGCGCGGGAGTTGACCCGCAGGGGTCTGGACGTGGTGGTGCTCGAAGGTCGCGATCGGGTGGGCGGGCGTACCTTCTCCGGCACGCTCGCCGGCGTCCCGGTCGACCGCGGCGCCTCCTTCGTCGGACCCACCCAGGACGCCGTACTGGCCCTGGCCGCCGAACTGGGATGCCCCACCACCCCGACCTATCACGACGGTGCCAACCTGATCCGCTGGCGCGGCAAGGTCCGCTCCTATCAGGGCACGATTCCCAAACTCGGCCCGCTCGGCCTGCTCGACATCGGCCGCATCCAGTGGCAGTTCAACAGGATCGCGGCGGGCGTGAGTATCACCGTCCCATGGACCTCCACGGAGGCCGCCAAGCTCGACGGCATGAGCCTGGGCGGCTGGCTGAAATCGATCAGAGCCACCTCCGCCTCGCGGGACCTGATGGCCATCATGTCGCGGGTGACCTGGGGCGCGGAACCCGACGAAGTATCGATGCTGCACGCCGCGCGTTATGTCAAAGCATCCGGCGGGCTGAACCGCATGCTCGATGTCGTGGGTGGCGCCCAGCAGGACCACTTCCCCGGCGGCAGCCACCGGCTGGCC
>JAHZJY010000359.1 GCA_022600695.1 Actinomycetes bacterium
AGCCCGGCCCTGGCCGGAGCGTTGATCGGAGCGCGCTCCAGGACCTCGAGTGCCCGACGGGTCAGCATGCTGATGTGCTCCTCGACGGCGGAGAGGGCGCCCACCGACTCGATGACCAGACACAATTCGCGCACCTGCGTCTCGCTGAGGTCGGTGCCGACCGAGGAGCGCAGCAGCTCGGCGGCCGCCGGGTCGGCCCGCTCGGCCCGCTCCACGGCCTCGGCGAGCAGCACGGTGCGCTTTCCGGCGCGTAGATCGTCACCGGACGGTTTTCCGGTGACCGCGGGGTCGCCGAACACGCCCAGTACGTCATCGCGCAACTGGAATGCCACCCCGAGGTCGGTACCGAGGCCGTGAAAGACGGTCTGCACGTCCGGACGGTCGGCCGCCGCTGCGGCGCCCAGCTGTAACGGGCGGGAGACGGTGTAGGACGCCGTTTTGTAGGTATTGACGTTCATCGCCGTGTCAATCGAGTGCGTACCGCGGGATTCCGCGACAATATCGAGGTACTGGCCGCCGAGCACTTCGGTGCGGATGTCCGACCAGACCCGCTGGACCCGGCGCTGGCCGTCGGCCGCAAGGTTCACCCCGGCCACGATATCGTCGGCCCACACCAGCGACAGATCGCCGAGCAGGATCGCCGCGGACCGGCCGAACTGGTCGGCTGACCCGAGCCAGCCTCGTTCCCGGTGCAGATCGGCGAACTGCACGTGCGCGGTCGGCATACCCCGGCGGGTGCCGGATTCGTCGATGACGTCATCGTGGACCAGCGCGCAGGCGTGCAGTAGTTCCAGCGCGGCGAACAGCCGCAGCATCTCGTCATCGACGCTGTCCTCGGGCCCGGGGGTGACCGCCCGGTAGCCCCAGTAGGCGAAGGCCGGGCGGAGCCGCTTGCCCCCGCGTAGAACAAAGTCCTCCAAGGTGGCGATCAGACCGTCGTAATCGGTGCCGATATAGGCCGCATCCGCTCGCCGGCCGGCCAGATAACCGCGAAGTTCGCCGGTGACGGCGGCGGCCAGTTCGGCGGCCGACGGCGCGGCTGAATGCATGCTCAGCGCGACCCCCCTTTCTCCCTGGGGATCCACCGGTCCGGGTTGGCCCACCCTAGGGCTCCTCACCCGACTCGGCGGCGGCGAACCGCGGCGAGGATCGATCGCGGTCACGCCAGGCCAACACGGCGATGATCCCGGCCACCAGCGCGGTGGCCAGTCCCAGCCAGATGGCCGCGGTGGTGAACGATCGGGTACTCGGGTCGGTGAAGCGCGATTGCGCGCTCATCATGCTGACAGTGCCGGGTTCGAGCGTCCACTCGACGGCGCTGCTGGTGATCAGGTCACCGTTGGTGGACACCACCTCGCCCGGGAAGGCGGCGCTGAACGTCACCTCGGCCTCAGGGTCGGTGACGTTGGTCAAGTCGACCCGGCCCTCCAGGATCACCAGGTTGCCGGCCCGGCGCAGTGCGATGTCCACCCCGGTGGCGTCACGGCTGAGGGTGGCCAACTGCGGCATTTCAGCGAAGGTCAAGTCAGAGAAAGTGGCCTGGGAACCGACGTACCCGTCCGCCTCATAGGGCGATACCGAAACCTTCTGACTGAATCCCATGTTCTCGTTGAACTGGGGCCCGTTGTCCTCATCGTCGCTGGGTTGGGCGGCGGCGACGATACGGCCGGACACGAGGTCGTCGGGGGAGACCGTGATGGCGGCGTTGACCCGCAGACACCCGGCCAGCAGGGGCACCGCGAACAGGAGCAGAACGACCATCACCCGTGCGCGTCTGCGGCGGGAGCGGTCTGATGGTGGCACGACAGGTATCGTGCCAGACTTGCCCCGCTAGAGCGGTAACGTCCGTCCCAGCACGGCGAACGGACGAGGGTCGCCGGCGAAGTGGTAGCCACGGATGACATCGGTGAAACCGAGTCGGCGGTACAGCCGCCACGCCCGGTTGGCCTCGTCGTTCATCTCAGGGGTGGACAGCAGGACATGCGCTTCGTCGCGGCCGGTCAGCAGGCGCCGCGCGAGCGCCTCGCCAAGCCCCCGACCCTGGGCCCCGGGGTGAATGTGAAGTTCGGTCAGCTCGAAGTAATCACTCATCAGCCGGGTTATCCCGTCCCGGGTGAGGCCGACATGTTGCAGGCCCCGCACCACCTGTTGCTGCCACCACTGGCCCGGGGCGCCGCGGTATCCGTAGGCCACGCCGAGTAGCGGCGCCTCGGCCAGTTGTTCCGCGGCCGGGCGTTCGGAGCCGGCGGTATCGGCTTGGACCGCTGCCACCGCCCGCCACCCGAGTCGGCGGCTGTGCTCGAGCCACATCGATGCCCGTTGTTTCTCCGTGCCGCGCGGATAGTGCATCGCATCGACGTAGACCGATAGGGCGTCGCCCAGTCGGCGTGCCATGTCGGTAGGGGACAGATCGATCAGGAAGGCCGTCATCGTCTCCCTCGCCGTCCGTCCCGCCGTTGTCGCCTACACCGCCATTATGGTGGGGCCTGCGCACTGCTCCGAGTCAGTCGTGACGGACGCCTTACGTCAGCACGAGCACGGCTGACCGCCTTCGGGGCGGGGCTACACTTTCTGGGAACGGTGATGCACAATCAGGTGTCCTAACCGGGTGGTACGGGGAATCCCCAACTCGTATCATGTGGTTATCCGTCGGGTCACGACCACGGCGGTAACTCAAATTTTGGCGGCGTCGGCAAGGAGGGACGAATGCCACTCTCCGATCATGAGCAGCGGATGCTCGATCAGATCGAGAGCGCTCTCTACGCCGAGGATCCCAAGTTCGCCTCGAGCGTTCGCGGTGGGACACTGCGCGCGCCATCCGCGCGGCGTCGGCTGCAGGGAGTCGGACTGTTCATCCTCGGGCTGGCGATGCTGGTCGCCGGTGTGGCGATCAAGGCCACGATGATCGGGGGCTTTCCGGTCCTCTCGGTCATCGGGTTCATCATCATGTTCGCCGGCGTGGTCTTCGCCGTCACCGGCTCGCGCGCGGCGGGCCCGGCCGAATCCGGCGCGGCGCCGCCACCGGCGCGGCAGAAGCGAAGCAAGGGTGCGGGCGGTTCGTTCACCAACCGGATGGAAGATCGCTTCCGCCGTCGGTTCGACGAATAGACATCCGACAGCACCGCAGCGTCCGAGACCCAACCCACTCCTGGGGCAGCCAATCGGCTGCCCCATTTCGTTGCGCCGGGCGTTGCGCGGTCTCCGGCCCCGCAGGTGTGTCGGTATCAGTACCCGAGCCGGCCCCGAGCCGCCCCGAGTCGCCCGGGAGCACCCTGAGCCCGTCAGCTGCCCCCACGCCGCCCCACTGCCGTTGAACTGCATTTTTGTTGATCGCTGAGGTCGGAAAATCGTCTCTACCGGCTCTGTGGGGAGCGGGGTGGGCGGAATGTGACACTTTTGTGTCTCTAAGTGGGTGGAAGTGGGGCGATGTGGGGTATCGTGGCGCAAGCGGGGTGATGGGAACTCCGGGCGGTGCTCATCAGGGAGGTGTGGAGGATGTTCCTCGGCACTTACACACCCAAGCTTGACGACAAGGGCCGCCTGACACTGCCCGCCAAGTTCCGAGACGCGCTGGCAGGGGGGTTGATGGTGACCAAGAGTCAGGACCACAGCCTTGCCGTCTACCCGCGCGGGCAATTCGAACAATTGGCCCGGCGCGCGGCGGCGACCTCGCGCAGCAACCCGGAAGCCCGCGCCTTCCTGCGCAACCTGGCGGCGGGTACCGACGAGCAGCACCCCGACGCACAGGGCCGGATCACACTATCGGCCGACCACCGTCGCTACGCGCACCTCACGAAAGACTGTGTGGTGATAGGCGCCGTCGACTTTCTGGAGATCTGGGATTCGCAATCCTGGCAGGACTATCAACAGACCCATGAAGAGAACTTCTCCGCGGCCAGCGATGAAGCACTCAGCGACATTATCTGAGCCCGCGGCGAGACCGCGGCAGGTCCGTGCACCGTGGCCTCTGCCCGAACCGACCCTGACGTACTTCCCCGACGCCAGGTTCGAGACGGACAGGGACCTCGGTGCACGGACGCCACCCCACCGAGCCGGAGGTTGTCTGGTGGCCGGACAGGACGCCCGGGATCGCGGCGAAGTTCCGCACACTCCGGTTCTGCTCGACCGTTGTGTCGAACTACTGGCCCCGGCCTTGACGCACACCTCGCCGGACGGCTCCGGTGCGGTACTGGTCGACGCCACGCTGGGCGCAGGCGGCCACGCCGAGCGGTTTCTGGAGAGATTCGCCGGCCTGCGGCTGATCGGACTGGACCGCGATCCCGATGCCGTGAGCATCGCGGGGCGACGGCTGGCGCCATTCGGGGACCGGGTCACCCTGGTCCGGACCCGCTACGACGGTATCGCCGGTGCGTTGCGCGAAAGTGGACTGGAATCAACGGGTTCGGTCGACGGCGTGCTGTTCGATCTCGGGGTGTCATCCATGCAACTCGACCGTCCCGAGCGGGGTTTCTCCTATGCCAAGGATGCCCCGCTGGACATGCGGATGGATCCGGACGCTGAACTCACCGCAGCAGAGATCCTCAATACCTACGACCGCGGGCGCCTTGTCGACATCCTGCGCCGTTTCGGCGAGGAGAAGTTCGCCTCGCGGATCGCCGCCTTCATCGTCTCCCGCCGCGGCGACAGACCGTTCACCCGAACCGGTGAACTCGTCGAGACGCTCTATGACGCGATCCCGGTGCCGGCCAGGCGGACCGGGGGACATCCCGCCAAGCGCACCTTTCAGGCACTGAGGATCGCCGTGAATGCCGAACTCGAATCGTTGACCGCAGCGCTGCCGGCGGCCCTCGCTGCCCTTCATCGCGGTGGTCGGATGGTCACGATGGCTTATCAGTCGCTGGAGGACCGACTGATCAAGGTCGCTTTCGCTGCGGCGACAGCCTCCCGCAGTCCGGAGGGGCTGCCGGTGGAGTTGCCCGGCCACGGACCGGAGTTCGTCGCGCTGACCCGCGGTGCGGAACGCGCCGGTGCCGATGAGATTGAGCTCAACCCGCGCAGCGCACCGGTTCGGTTGCGCGCCATCGAACGGGCCTATGGAGAGGGCATCAGATGAAGGTCGGGCGCAGATCAGCCGGTCGCACGGACGTCGACGAGACCGCGAGAAATTCCCGGGGGGGCACCCGGCAGCGCGCGGTCGCCCCCGTCGGCGGCCGCAGCGTCGACGGCAAGGCCCGCAAGCGTCGGGCAGGCGACGGTCCGGCCCGTGACACCCGGGCACGTACCGGTAACCGGGCTCGCCGCCCCCACGAGCCGCGGGGCCTGCGCCAGGGGCCGCAGACGGTACCCGCGCCGCGTCCCACCGACCGCCCGGCCCGCGCCAAGTCCGCCAACCAGGCCAAGGCTCGGGCCAAGGCCCGTAAAGCCAAGGCGCCCAAAGTGGTCCGGCCGCCACTGCGGGAGCGGATACTGGCCAGGCTCGCGGCGGTTGATCTGCGTCCGCAGACCCTGCTGGCGCGGGTTCCCTTCGTCGTGCTGATCATCGGCTCGCTCGCCATCGGCCTGGCGATCACGCTGTGGCTGTCGACAGATGCCGCACAACGGTCCTACCAACTGGGTGGCGCCCGTGAGCTCAACGACGCGCTGACTCAGCAGAAGGAAGCCCTGGAGCGTGATGTCCTCGAGGCGCAGTCGGCCCCGGCCCTGGCTGATGCCGCCCGGGACCTCGGCATGATTCCATCGAAAGACACCGCCCACCTGGTCCAGGACCCGGTCGGCAACTGGGTGGTCGTCGGCGAGCCGAAACCCGCCGAGGGTGTCCCGCCGCCGCCGCTGAACACCAAGCTGCCCGAGGAGTTGCCGCCGGCGCCCAAGCCC
>JAHZJY010000055.1 GCA_022600695.1 Actinomycetes bacterium
CGGTAGATGCCACGCCGAACGATCCACGGCATCAGCACCCACTGGACGGGCCAGGCCGGTACCCGGAAAGGCCGGCCGTTGGGGGCGAAAACCTCAACCCCATCGGACTGGACTCCGATCACCGACCCCCATCGGCGCCGGGGCGGCCGATAGGAGCGCAGCGGCCGTCCGGCCGGTTCGGCGAGAATGTTGTGCGCCAGCACCGCGTCGGCCCGGTTGCGGGCCGACGAGCGCAGTGGATCCGTCGCGGCCACATCGCCGATGGCGAATACGCCGCGGTGGCCGGGCACCCGCAACTCCGGGGTGACCCTGACGAATCCGTCCTCATCGAGGACATCGGCCGGCAGCCAGCCGGTATTGGGGCGCACCCGCCCGACGGTCCACAACACGGCATCGGCCCGGACTGCGGGCTGGCCGGTGCTCCAACGCACCTCGTCGCTGGTGATCGCGTCAAGTGCAAACCCCTCCGGCACCTCCGCCCGGTGACCGGGATGGAGCCCGACACCCAGCCGGATCAGCCTGCGCCGCAGGTGCTCCCACACCCGGGGATGGTGTTCGAGCAGAGCCCGCTCCTGGGGGTAGTACAGGTCGACCCGGGTACCCGGCCAGCGCGCGGCGATGTTCGCGGCGACGCTGACCGCTGCCGCTCCCCCACCGATCACGATCACCGACCGCGCGGCCGCCAGTCGGTCGTGGACCGCGGTCAACTCGGCACCGATCTCGGCCCCCGACTGCAGGTCGGGCCGACGCCAGAATCCGTTACTCACTCCGGTTGAGATGACCAGGGCGTCATAGGGTTCGCAGACTTCGGTACCGTCTTCGCGGCGGCCCCGGACCACGCGTTCGGCGAAATCGACGCCGACCAGCGTGGCCTGCACGGTGCGCACCCGATCAAGTCCGCGGTAGCGGTCGAACGGAACCCAGTAGTCCCGGGCCCACTGGGCCGGGCAGGTCAGCCGAACCCCGAGTTCCTGCCCGCTGACCAGCCCTGGTTTCACCGAGATTCCCACCACCGCCGACGAGTGGGCCAGTCTGATCGCGGTCAGCAACCCGCTGTCGCCGAGCCCGGCGATGACGACCCGCTGCCGACTCATGCTCCCCGCCCGGCCCTGCCCGGCGGACGTGGTAGCAGTCGCGGAACCCGGTCAATGACACCCTGGTAGTTCGGCCGGCGTTCCAGGCTGCGTTTCTCCATCATCGGAATGCTGGCGCCGAGGAACATCGCCACCATCACCGCCACCCCGACGAACAGCCACCACCATAGGTGCGGCGCAGCCGCGATCCCGAACAGCGCCAGGGAGAACCAGAATCCGATCTCCCCCAGGTAGTTCGGATGCCGCGACCAGGCCCACAACCCGGTGTCCAGCACTGCGCCCGGACCGCTCCCGGCAACGAATCGCCGCATCTGGACATCGGCGACGAGTTCGAGCGTGACGGCGGCGACACCGACCGCGAAGGCCACCCATGTCAGCCACATCCAGCCGTCACCGGGCCGGGTCACCGCCACATAGACGGGCAACATGCCGACGAATACCTGCAGGGTGGGGAACAGATGAATCCCGAACAGATCGGCGACGAACTCGAGTCGGCCGGCGCCGGCCCGCAGGATCGGATAGCGCCAATCCTCGTGCCGCAGCCCGGCAAAGCCGTTGACCCAGTTTCCGGTCAGGCGGACCGCCCAGTAACCGATCACCACCGCAAGCAGCCAGCACCGCAGCGCGCCCGGACCGTCCCAGCCCACCGGGCCCTGCCACCACCAATAGAGAAACAGCAGCGGCGGGATGACGCTCCAATAGGCGTCGTAGAAGCTGGAGTTGCGGTAGACGCGGCTGAACACGAACACCACAAGAGTGCCCAGCACGTCGGCGATCAGGGTGTCCAACCACAGCCGACCGGTGCTCGGCCCGCCGAACAGCCAGGCCGCCGCCACGGCCACAGCGATGACATAGGCCGCTGCGACCAAGGCCAATGCCCGGCCCTTATTCATCCAGGCCTCCTCGAGGAGCGCGCGCGCCCCGTCGGTCGAATGTTAGACGACACGGGCTTACCGAGAATGCAGTCGAGCGCCCGGGTCCGAGCGGCTGAGGCCGTCAAACGCGTCGCGGGCAACGGCTATCGTGACGGCATGAGCAGCGCTGGAGATACCGGGCGGGTCACCGAACTGGCCCATGCGGTGGTCGCTGAGTACGACCCCAAACAAGTTCCCGTCACCGAGTTCCTCGGCGCCTGCTACGACGCCGGGCTCTCGTGGGTGCACTTTCCGGTAGGGCTGGGCGGGCTCGGCGTCTCGCGTGGGCTGCAATCCGTCGCCGACGGCATCCTGCAGGGTGCCGGCGGCCCGGTCCCGCTGGGTCTGAACCCGATGGGTTACGGAATGGCGGCGCCGACGGTGCGCGAGCACGCCCAGAGCGAGGACCTCAAGCGATTCCTGCTCCGCCCACTCGCCACCACCGAGGACATCTGGTGTCAGCTGTTCTCCGAGCCCGGCGCCGGTTCCGACCTCGCCGGACTGGCCACCTCCGCGGTGCTCGACGGCGACGAATGGATCATCAACGGCCAGAAGGTGTGGACCAGCCTGGCCCACAAGTCCCGCTGGGGTTTGCTGCTGGCCCGCACCGATCCGGACGCGCCCAAACACAAAGGCCTGAGCTACTTCGTCCTCGATATGCGCGGCCCCGGCGTCCAGTGCCGGCCTTTGCGCCAGATGACCGGCCAGGCCGAGTTCAACGAGGTCTACATCACCGACGCCCGTATCCCCGACGCCCACCGACTCGGTGCGGTGGGTGACGGGTGGCGGGTTGCCATGACCACCCTGATGAACGAGCGCAGCGCGCTCGGAGCCAGCGGCAGTCGGCGTGGTAGCGGCACCATCGCTGACGCCGTGCAATTGTGGGCGGCCCGCCCGGATTTACACACACCGGTACTGCGCGACAGGCTGTCCCAGCTGTGGCTGCGCGCTGAGGCGCAGCGGCTCACCTCGGAACGCTCGAGGATGGCGGCCACCTCCGGCGATCCCGGCCCGGAGGGTTCGATCGGCAAGATGGTGGGCGCCGAACTCAATCAGCGTATCTACG
>JAHZJY010000056.1 GCA_022600695.1 Actinomycetes bacterium
CAACTCAAGACGGCCCGGCACGGCTGCCGTCCGCAGCCCCGGCGACGCCTGCTCGGGCGACACTCCGATACCGTCCAGCATCGCCAGCGCCAGCAGCGCATTGGCGAGGTTGTAGCGGCCGGGCAGCCCGATCCGGAGCCGGTGGTGCCCGCCGGCCGGATCGACCGCGGTGAACTCCTGCAATCCGCTGTCCAGGATGACGACATCGGCAACCCCCCAGTCCGCGGGGTTGCCCTCCGCGCTGACCGTCACCACGTCGCCGGCCCGTCCGGCCATCAGCCGGCCGGCATCATCGTCGACGCAGACCACCGCGCATTGCGCGTGCAGCGGCGAGGCGGGGTCGAATAATTTCGCCTTAGCCTCGAAGTAGGCGTCCATGGTGGGGTGGAAGTCGAGGTGATCGCGGGACAGATTCGTGAAACCGCCTATCGCGAAGTGGATTCCGTCCACCCGGCCGAGTTCGAGAGCGTGGCTGGACACCTCCATCACCGCAGTGTCGACGCCCCGTTCAAGCATCACCGCCAGCAGCGCCTGCAGCGCCGGGGCCTCCGGTGTGGTCAGTGCGCTGGGAACCTCCGACCCGTCGATCGTGACCCCTACGGTGCCGATCATCCCGGCGACCCGTCCCGCCGCCCGCAGGCCGGACTCGATCAGGTGTGCGGTCGTGGTCTTGCCGGAGGTCCCGGTCACGCCCAGCACGACGACCCGATCCGATGGATGGCCGTAGACGTCGGCGGCCAGGGCGCCGAGCACCGATCGCGGATTGGGGTGCGCCAGTAGCGGTACCGGCGCCGGTTTGCCGAGCAGGCGATGGATGAGCGCAGCACCGTCGGGATCGGTGACCACGGCCGCCGCCCCGCCGGCGATGGCCATCCCGGCGAACTGGGCTCCGTGCGCCGACCGACCCGGCAGCGCCGCGAACAGGTCTCCCGGCCCGGCATCCTGGGCGCGCAACGTGACCCCGCCGATCCGGACATCGGGGACGCCGTCAGCATCGGCCGGGACAGCGTGCACCCTGTCCGCCAGCAACCGCAGCGAGAGCCCCGGGGTGGCGCATGGCCGAAGGGCACTGATCACCGCGGGTCACCTCCTCCAACGCCGGCCACGCGTGACACCGCACCGGCCGTCCGATCGGCTAGTCACCCTACCGAGGTACGCGGACCTCAGGACGCCTGCAGCGTCAACGGCGGGCCTGGATCGGGTGAGAGCGGCACGTTTTCGCGTTGCAACAGCCAGGCGGCGATGTTGTGGAACAACGGCGCCGCCGAGTGGCCGGGCGTGCCGTCGGCGTTTCGCGCCGGGGCGTTCATCATGATCCCGATCACGTAGCGGGGGTCCTCGACCGGCGCCAGCCCAGCGAAGGTGATCCAGTACACGTCATCGTAATAGCAGCCGCAGGCCTGATTGATCTGCTGGGCGGTACCGGTCTTGCCCGCCACCTGGTAACCGTTGACGGCCGCGGCCGAACCGGTGCCCTGCTGTGTACCCATCGGGTCATGCTGCACCACCGCCCGCAGCATATTGCGCACGGTGCGTGCGGTCTCCGGCGACACCACCCGGATTCCGCTCGGTTGCTGCTCCTCGGTCCGGGTTCCATCGGGTGCGATGGTCGCCTTCACGATGCGCGGCGGAATCCGCATGCCGTCATTGGCGATGGCCTGGTACATCCCCGTCATCTGCAGCAAGGTCATCGAAAGGCCCTGTCCGATGGGCAGGTTGGAGAACGTACTGCCCGACCACTGGTCGATCGGCGGGACGACACCGGCACTCTCGCCGGGCAGTCCCACGTTGGTGCGCTGGCCCAGACCAAACTTTCCGAGCAGCTCGTAGAACCGCTCGGGACCGACCCGCTGGGCCAGCATCAGGGTGCCGACGTTCGACGACTTACCGAAGATCCCAGTGGTGGTCAGAGGCAGCACACCGTGGCTCCAGGCATCCTTGACATTGACCCCGCCCATGCCGATCGAGCCGGCGACCGGCAGCACCTCATCGGGGTTGGACAGGCCATCTTCGATGACCGATGAGGCGATGACGATTTTGTTCACCGATCCGGGCTCGAAGGGTGAGGTCACCGGAAGGTTGCCGATCTGCCTGCCGGACTGGCGGCCGATGTCCTGGCTGGGGTCGAAGGTGTTGTCATTCGACATCGCCAGCACTTCGCCGCTCTTAGCATCCAGCACCACCGCCGACACATCGCGGGCACCGGAGGCATTCTTGGCCAGCTGGACCTGCTGTTGTACGTAGAACTGGATGTCGTCGTCCAGGGTCAACTGAACGGTTGACCCGTTGACCGCCCGGTGCCGGTTGCGGTAACTGCCCGGGATCACCACACCGTCGGAGCCGCGGTCATAGGTGATCGATCCATCGGAACCCGCCAGCACCGCATCCATCGAATCCTCGAGACCGAGCAGGCCGTGGCCGTCCCAGTCGATCCCGCCGACCACGTTGGCGGCCAACGAACCGCCGGGATACTGGCGTAGATCCTGACGTTCGGCGCCGACCTCGGGGAACTTCTTCGTGATCGCGCCGGCGATCCCGGGGTCGACGGCGCGGGCAAGGTAGACAAAGGTCTCTCTGCTGCGCAGTTTTTTCAGCACGGTCTTGTAATCAGGTTTGTTGTCGAGCTTGGCGGCCACGTCCTCGGCGATATCGGCGAGCCGTTGATCCGGATCCGGGGCGTTCGGTGAGTCGCGCCTGGCGTCGGCGAGTTGTTGCCGGATTTTGATGGGTTGGAAGGTCAGTGCCCTCGCCTCGGTGGTGAAAGCAAGCTTGTCGTAGTTCCGGTCGACGATGGCACCCCGCACCGCCTGCTCGATATCGGTCACCTTCAACTGGCCGGCCGCCTGCGCGCGCAGACCGGCAGCGCGCGGCACCTGCAGGGTGAACAGCTGTGCGGCGACCACCACCAGGGCCAGCACGATCACGGCATTACCGACCCGGTAGCGGTAGCGGAAAGAGGAACTGTCCGGGCCCGCCTCGATCGCCGTCCGAGTGCGCCGGGCGCCGGCGGCCCGGCCCTGACCGGCCCCAGCCGAACCCGTGGCGATGGCTCGGGCCTGAGGTTTTCGACCGGCGGTGGGCCTCGAACCCGATTTATTGGCGCGACTCAATTGGCCACTCCGCCTGAAAGAACCCCAGGGGCCGCATCAAACACAGGCACCACAGGAACCACAGGAGTAACTGTAGGTACCGAGACGCCCGCAGCGGCGGCAGGCGGCGTCACCAGCGTGTCGCCGCCCGGCCACGGCACCGCTGACCCCGGCAGCGCCGATTCCCGCACCGGTGACCCCGGCAGCGCCGATTCCGGCACCGGTGACCCCGGCGACACCGACCGGGGCACCGCTGCTCCCGGCAACACCGATCCCGGCGACCCCGGCCCGGGCAGTGGTGCGAGACCGGGAAGCACGCCACCGGCACCCGTGTGCGGGTAGGTGTCGGTGACTGACGGAATCAGGGCCGGTAACTGTTGGCCGGGAGCCGGAATCGCGCCCGGCAGCGACGGACTCAACCGGACCGGTACCTCGATCTCGGCGCCCGGCATGGGCGATGACGGCGGGGCCGTCGCGGGCTTGGGCGCCGGCGGCAACTCCTCGGGCAGCTTGGTGTTCAGCGGCGGCGGCGGGACACCCTCGGCGGGTTTCGGCTCGCCGACGACCACCCAGTTGCCGACCGGGTCCTGGACCAGGTGGGCGGTGTCTTTCGATGG
>JAHZJY010000360.1 GCA_022600695.1 Actinomycetes bacterium
CCGGCGGACCGGACGCCCGGCCAGTCGCAGCCCTTCGAATGCCTGCGGGCTGGTGACTTCGTGGATGAGGTGCAGGTCGATATAAATCAGGTCGGGTTCGCGCGCCTCCCCGACTCCGGCGCCGGCGGCCACGACATGGTCAGCCCACACCTTGTCGGCGAGGGTGCGGGGGTCGCCACGCTCTGCCATCAACTCATCTCCGTTTCGGTGAAGCAGCCATCGGGCCACAGCAACTGTTTGCACGCATCCCGTTGTTCCTATACATCTCGTTATTCCCACATTGCGGGAAGGTAATATCCCTATATGAGACAGAATAGCGGTATCGGCGTGCTCGACAAAGCTGTGGAAGTGCTGCACGCCATTGCCGATTCGCCCTGCGCGCTCGCGGAACTCTGCGAGCGCACCGGCCTGGCCCGCGCCACCGCGCATCGGCTGGCCTCCGGTCTGGAGATCCATCGACTGCTCGCCCGTGACGAAACCGGCCGCTGGGAGCTGGGCCCCGCTTTGACCGAGTTGTCGGCCGGCGTCAGCGACCCCCTGCTGGCCGCCGGAGCAGCTGTCCTCCCGCGACTGCGGGAAACCACTGGTGAGAGTGTCCAACTGTACCGCCGCGAGGGCGCCACCCGGATTTGTATCGCCGCACTGGAACCACCTGCGGGACTTCGCGATACCGTCCCGGTCGGGGCGAGGTTGCCAATGGCGGCCGGCTCGGGTGCGAGAGTGCTACTCGCTTACGCCGACGCCAAAACCCAACGTTCACTCCTTCCCGAGGCCGAGTTCAGCGGCCGGACCCTGGCCGAGGTACGTCGCCGCGGCTGGGCGCAAAGCGCCGCCGAGCGCGAGCCGGGAGTGGCCAGCGTCTCGGCTCCCGTGCGCGACCGCGCCGGTACGGTCGTCGCCGCGGTGTCGGTCTCCGGACCGATTGATCGAATCGGCCGGCGCCCCGGTGCCCGGTGGGCCGCTGAGTTGATGGCCGCTGCCGCGGAACTGACGCGGCTGCTGTAGCTCGCCGACTCGCCGTCCTGTGCGCCGACTCGCCACCGGCCGGGTCGTGTTTGCCGTCACGATCGGACGCGACTGACACACTGATGGCCATGGGAACCAATAGGCGCAGCCAGATCGTCATGACCGACCAGGAGATCACCGACTTCGTGGCCCGCAGCCGGACCGGCACCCTTGCGACCATCGGCCCCGGCGGGCAGCCCCATCTGGTGGCGATGTGGTTCGGAGTCCTCGATGGCGACATCTGGATCGAAACGAAAGTGAAGTCGCAGAAGGTGGTCAACATTCGTCGCGATCCCCGGGTCAGCTTCATGATCGAGGCGGGTATGACCTACGACTCCCTGATGGGTGTGTCGTTCGAAGGTGTGGCCGAGATCCACGACGACCCCGACAGCATCTTCGCCGTCGGCGTCAGCGTCTGGGAACGCTACAACGGGCCCTACACCGACGAACTGCGCCCCGCGGTGGACATGATGATGAACAAGCGGGTCGCCGTGCGCATCGCCGCCGACCGAACCCGGTCATGGGATCACCGCAAGCTTGGCCTACCCACGCTGCCGGTAGGTGGGTCTACCGCACCCTGACGCCCGGTGGGCAGACGCAAAAGTTCCCGCACGCTGCGCGTGTCGGGAACTTTTGCGTCTGCTGGCGGTCATGAAGGGTACCCCCGATGGGATTCGAACCCACGCTACCGCCGTGAGAGGGCGGCGTCCTAGGCCGCTAGACGACGGGGGCTAGGAGTAATTCCGGTGAGTCAGCATAGCTCAGCGGCCGATGCCGACATAATTGCCAACGCCAAGACGTGAAATGGCTGGGGTACCAGGACTCGAACCTAGAATGGCTGAACCAGAATCAGCTGTGTTGCCAATTACACCATACCCCAATGGGCACCCATAACAGCTGGTCAGAACCGACTATTGCGGGCCTTCTAAACAACGCAGTGCAGACTATCAAAGATTGCGACGGGCCCCGTCGCGGGCCTCGCGCAGCCGCAGCAGGCTCCGTTCGCGGCCGAGCAACTCCAGCGACTCGAACAGCGGCGGGCTGACCGTCGAGCCGGTGGCGGCCACCCGGATCGGACCGAACGCCTTGCGCGGCTTCAGCCCCAGCCCGTCGATCAGCGCACCCTTGAGGGCCGATTCGATACCGGGGCTGGCCCATTCCGCTACCCCATCCAGCGCGGCACAAGCCGCGTCAAGCACCACCACCGACTCCGCACCGAGTTCCTTGGCTGCCGCGGCAGGCTCGATCAGGTAAGAGGCGTCGTCGAGGAATTTCAGCAGCTGCCAGGCATCGGCGAGCACGACCACACGGGTCTGCACCAATTCCGCAGCTGTGGCGAAATCCACATCGCCCAGACCGGTTTCGTAGCCGTGCGACTCGAAGTAAGCACGTAGCCGGGTCGCGAATTCGGCCGGTTCCAGCCCGCGGATGTGCTCGGCATTGATGGCTCCGGCTTTCTTCTCGTCGAAGCGGGCCGGGTTGGAGTTCACATCAGCGATATCGAAAGCGCTCACCATCTCCTCGAGGGAGAAGACATCGCGGTCGTCGGCTATCCCCCAACCCAGCAGCGCAAGATAGTTCATCAGGCCCTCGGGCAGGAAGCCGCGATCGCGATGCAGGAAGAGGTTGGATTGGGGGTCTCGTTTGGAAAGCTTCTTGGTTCCCTCCCCCAAAACCGTTGGCAGGTGGGCGTATTCAGGGACAAGCTCACCCACACCGATTCGGATCAGCGCCCGGTGCAATGCGATCTGCCGCGGCGTCGAAGGCATCAAATCCTCGCCCCGCAACACGTGGGTGATCTTCATCAGTGCGTCATCCACCGGATTGACCAGGGTATAGAGCGGCTCGCCGGTGGCTCGGGTCAGCGCGAAGTCTGGCACCGCCCCGGCGGCGAAGGTCGTTTCCCCGCGCACCAGATCGTGCCAGCTGATGTCCTCGTCGGGCATCCGCAACCTCAGGACCGGTTTGCGACCCTGCGCGTCGAAGGCGGCCCGCTGGGCATCGGTGAGACCGCGATCGAAGTTGTCATAGCCAAGCTTGGGGTTGCGGCCGGCCGCGATGTGGCGGGCCTCCACCTCATCGGGGGTGGAGTAGGCGGGGTAGGCATCACCGGATTCCAACAACCGGGCCATGACATCACGATAGATCTCACCACGCTGTGATTGCCGGTACGGTCCGTACGGCCCGCCCACTTCCGGGCCCTCATCCCAGTCCAGGCTCAGCCAGCGCAAAGCGTCGAGGATCGCTGCGTAACTCTCCTCGGAGTCGCGGGCGGCGTCGGTGTCCTCGATGCGAAATACGAACGTGCCGCCGGTGTGCCGGGCATAGGCCCAGTTGAACAGCGCGGTTCTCACCAGGCCGACATGCGGGGTGCCGGTCGGCGAGGGGCAGAATCGTACGCGCACGGGCTGGGTCATCAGGCGCCTTTCCGGACGACGGGGTTGGTCAGCGTGCCGATGCCCTCGATGGTGACGCTCACGGTGTCGCCATCCTCCAGGGGGCCAACCCCTTCCGGAGTACCCGTCAGGATCAGATCCCCGGGCAACAGCGTCATCACCGCACTCATCCACTCGATGATCTCGCCGATGTCATGGATCATCAGCGAGGTCCGACTGCATTGGCGTACTTGGTCGTTGACGTCAGTGCGGATCTCCAGATCCGACGGGTCGAGTCCGGTGACGATCCACGGGCCGACCGGGCAGAAGGTGTCGTGTCCCTTGGCCCTGGTCCACTGGCCGTCAGTCTTCTGCTGGTCGCGGGCCGATACGTCATTGGCGATGGTGTAGCCGAGAATGACGTCGGCGGCTCGTACCGCCGGGACGTCTTTGCAGGGACGGCCGATCACCGCAGCCAATTCGCCCTCATGGTGCACGGGAGAGGCGTTGGCGGGCAATTGGATCGGCATGCCGGGTCCGATGATCGAGGTGTTCGGCTTGAGGAAGATCACCGGGTCGTCCGGCGCCGGGCCGGTGACACCGCCCATCTCTGTGATGTGCGCCATGTAGTTCTTGCCCATGCAGACGACCTTGCTGGCAAGGATGGGCGCCAGCAAGCGGACATCGGCCAGCGGCCAGGACCGTCCGGTGAAGGTCGGGGTGCCGAAGGGGTGCTCGGCGATCTCCCGGGCCGCGGCGTCTGCGCCCTCCCCCTCGATGCTGACGAAAGCGACCCCGTCAGGGCTGGCGATTCGACCCAGGCGCATTCGTGACAGCCTAAAGCCTGTGGATGCCCCACCGCCCAGCGCCCTACGACGCTGGGCGATGCTGGCCATCGGGCTGTTCGCGACGTTATGCGCCAACGTCTTCATCAACAGTGGGGCTTTCCTGATCCCCACCCTGGAGACTGACTTCGGCATCGGCCTGGCCGGTGCCGGTCTGATCTCCGCGATGCCCGCTTTCGGCATGGTCCTTACGCTCATCGGCTGGGGCTACATCGTGGACCGGATCGGAGAGCGGTTCGTGCTCGCAGTTGGTTCGGCCCTCACCGCGGCGGCGGCTGGCGCCGCTGCGCTCACGCACTCTCTGGTGCTGCTGAGTTTTTTCCTTTTTCTCGGCGGAATGGCAGCCGCGAGCAGCAACTCGGCGAGTGGCCGGCTGGTGGTGGGCTGGTTTCCGGCCGAGCAGCGGGGCCTGGCGATGGGCATCCGCCAGACCGCCCAACCGTTGGGAGTCGGTGTAGGGGCTCTGGTGATTCCGCGGCTCGCGCAGGCCCACGGTGTCGGGGCAGCGTTGCTGTTCCCGGCTGCAGTCTGCGCGGTCGCGGCGGTGGTATGCGCGATCGGCGTGCGCGACCCGGCACGGCCCGCTCGGGACCGGGCCTCCGCCGAACAGTTGGCCAACCCCTATCGCGGATCGGGATTACTGTGGCGCATCCACGTGGTGTCGGTGCTGCTGGTGGTGCCGCAGGCCGTCGTCTGGACCTACACCCTGGTGTGGCTGATCGCCGAGCGTCACTGGTCTGCGGGTGCGGCCGGCACGTTGGTGATGATGGGCCAGATCCTCGGGGCGCTGGGTCGAATCGCGGCCGGGCGGTGGTCGGACCGGGTCAACTCCCGGCTGCGGCCGATCCGCAACATCGCCGCCGCAGCCGCCGCCACGCTGGTCGTGCTGGCCTTCACCGATGCGATGGATTCTGGCTGGAGTGTGGCCGCGATGGTGTTGGCATCGTTGGTGACGGTCAGTGACAACGGTCTGGCGTTCACGGCGATCGCCGAGTACGCGGGGCCGTTCTGGAGTGGACGCGCGCTCGGCACCCAGAACACCAGCCAGTTGATGACCGCGGGACTGACCCCGCCACTGTTCGGGGCGTTGATCGGGGCGGTCGGCTTTCCAGTCGCCTTTGCGGTGTGCGCGTTGTTCCCGATGCTGGCGATCCCGTTGGTACCCGCCGATCCTGAGTAGCCACCCCGCGAGCGTGCAGAACGCGCACACTGCGGCGGCGCGTCAACGTACCGACACGCACGCTCGCCGAAAAGGGGAGGGAGCGTTCAGAGCCGGGCGCGGATCCGCTCGCCCACCGCCGCGGTGGACAACGCGGTGCCGCCGCGGGTAGCCAGATGGTCGGCGACGGCCTTGTCGACCCGCGCCGCGGCGGCGTCCTCACCGAGATGCGACAGCAGTAGGGCCACGCTCATCACCGCCGCTGTGGGGTCGGCGGTGCCCTGGCCGGCGATATCAGGCGCGCTGCCGTGGACCGGTTCGAACATCGACGGGTTGGTGCCGGTGGCGTCGATATTGCCGCTGGCCGCAAGCCCGATACCGCCGGATACTGCGGCGGCGAGATCGGTGATGATGTCGCCGAACAGGTTGTCGGTCACGATGACATCGAAGCGCCCCGGATCGGTGACCAGGTGGATGGTCGCGGCGTCGATGTGCTGGTAGGCCACCTCGACGTCCGGGTAACCCGCGCCCACCTCGCCGATCACCCGGGACCACAGAAGCCCGGCGAAGGTCAGCACGTTGGTCTTGTGCACCAGGGTGAGCCGCTTGCGCCGGCGGGCCGCCAGATCGAAGGCGTAGCGCACCACCCGTTCGACACCGAAGGCGGTGTTGAGGCTGACCTCGGTGGCCACCTCGTGCGGGGTTCCGGCCCGGATCGACCCACCGGTTCCGGTGTAGGGGCCCTCGGTGCCCTCGCGGACCACGACAAAGTCGATCGCCGGCTCCCCGGCCAGCGGGCTACGCACACCGTCGTAAAGCCGACTCGGGCGCAGGTTGACGTGGTGGTCGAGTTCGAAGCGGATCTTCAGCAGCAGACCACGCTCCAGCACCCCGCTGGGCACCGACGGATCACCGATCGAGCCCAGCAGGATGGCGTCGTGCCCGCGCAGTCCGTCGAGGACACCGTCCGGCAGCACCTCGCCGGTGGCGTGGTAGCGCCGCGCGCCCAGGTCGTAGTCGGTCTTCTCGACATCGGGGAGCACCGCGTCAAGCACCTGCAGCGCCTCACCGATGACTTCCGGGCCGATACCGTCCCCCGCGATCACGGCAAGTCTCATCGGCGCCGCTCCTCCTCATCGCTCCGCTCTGCATCGTCGCCGGCGCGATTCACGACAGATCAACTACTTCCAGCGTGGTGGCGTCGACCGCTCCGCGGATCTCCTCACGGGCCGCTGCGGGAACGTCGCGGTCGAGACGCAGCATCACCGTGGCGCCGCCACCACTGGCGTCCTGGCTCATCTGCGCCGCCTCGATGTTCACCCCGGCCCCACCGAGCAGGGTGCCGATCTTGCCCAGCGCGCCGGCCTTGTCGAAGTAGTGCAGGATCAGGTTGACCCCCTCCGCGCGCAAATCGAAACTGCGGCCGTTGATCGACACCACCTTCTGAACCTGCTGCGGTCCGGTCAGGGTGCCCGAGACGTTGACCGCCGAGCCGTCCGGCGACACCACCCGCACGTCTACCAGGCTGCGATGGTTGGGACTTTCGGTGGCCGAGCTCAGTTCGGTGTCCAGCCCACGCTCGGCGGCCAGGGCCGGGGCGTTGACGAACGTCACCTGCTGGTCGGTCATGGTGGCGAAAAGCCCGCGCAGCGCCGACAGCTTCAGGACCTCCACGTCTTCGGCAGCCAGCTCACCACACACCCGCACCGACACGCTGTCCGGCGGCTCGGTAACCAGCACCCCGACCAGCACCCCGAGTTTGCGCACCAGGTCCAGCCACGGCGCCACCTCCTCGCTGACCGCGCCCGCGCCGACGTTGACCGCGTCCGGCACGAATTCGCCGGCCAGGGCAAGCCGGACGCTGGCTGCGACATCGGTGCCGGCCCGGTCCTGCGCCTCGGCGGTCGAGGCCCCCAGGTGCGGGGTGACCACCACCTGCGGCAACCCGAAAAGCGGGCTGTCGGTGCACGGTTCGGTGGCATAGACGTCCATACCGGCAGCGCGGACGTGGCCGGACCGGATCGCGTCGGCCAGCGCCTGCTCATCGACCAGGCCGCCGCGGGCGGCGTTGACGATGATCACTCCGGGCTTGGTCCTCGCCAGCGCGTCGGTGCCGAGCAGCCCGGCGGTCTCCTTGGTCTTGGGCAGGTGTACCGAGATGAAGTCGGCCCGAGCCAGCACATCGTCCAGCGGCAGCAGCTCGATACCGAGTTGGGCGGCACGGGCCGGCGGAACGTAGGGGTCATAGGCGATGACGTGGGTACCGAAGGCGGCCAGCCGCGCGGCGACCAGCTGGCCGATGCGGCCCAGGCCCACCACCCCGACGGTCTTACCGAAGATCTCGGTGCCGTTGAACGAGGACCGCTTCCAGGTGTGCTCGCGCAGGGTGGCGTCGGCGGCGGGGATCTGCCGGGCCGCCGACAGCAGCAGCGCCATGGCGTGCTCGGCGGCACTGTGGATATTGGAGGTCGGCGCGTTGACCACCAGAACGCCGGCCGCGGTGGCGGCATCGACGTCGACGTTGTCCAGGCCCACCCCGGCTCGGGCGATGATCTTCAGCCTGGGCGCCGCGGTGATCACCTCGGCATCGACGGTGGTGGCCGAGCGCACCAGGAGCGCGTCGGCGTCGCCGACGGCGGCCAGCAGTTTGGGGCGGTCCGGGCCGTCGACCCAGCGGACCTCCACCTGGTCACCAAGCGCGGCGACGGTCGATTCGGCGAGTTTGTCGGCAATCAGAACAACGGGCAGAGTCACGCCGACAGCGTAATGGGCTGTAATGGACGGTATGGACGTGACCGTGGTCGGCAGCGGCCCAAACGGGCTCTCAGCCGCGGTGACCTGCGCGCGCGCCGGACTGGATGTGCAGGTTCTGGAAGCCCAACCGACCCTGGGCGGTGGCGCGCGAACGTGGGCCGACCCGGAGTTCACCGGTGTCCGCCACGACATCTGCTCGGCGATCCACCCACTGGCCCTGGCCTCTCCGTTCTTCGCCGAGTTCGATCTGCGGGCCCGCGGCGTGGCGCTGACGGTGCCGGAGATCTCTTACGCCAATCCGCTGCCGGAGCGTCCCGCCGCGATCGGCTGGCACGATCTGGAACGCACCTGCGGCGGCCTGCAGCACGGCGATTCGTGGCGGCATCTGATGGGCCCACTGGTGGAGCGCGGCAAGGATGTGGTCGCCTTACTGATCGGCGATAAGCGCTCGCTACCGCCGGACCTGCCGGCTGCGGCACTGCTCGGGCAGCGGATGCTCGAGCAGGGCAGCCCCGCCTGGGGAAGGCTTCGCGGCGACGATGCACGCGCGCTGTTCACCGGCGTCGCCGCACACACCATCGCCACGATGCCGTCACTGGTGGCCGCCGGGGCCGGACTGCTGCTGGCGACGCTGGCGCATACGGTCGGCTGGCCGGTGCCGGTGGGCGGCAGCCAGGCCATCGCCGACGCCTTGATCGTCGATCTGCGCGCCCACGGCGGGATGCTGCACACCGGCGCGGCGGTGACCGCTCCCCCGCCCGGTGTTGTCATCTACGACACCGCACCCACCGCGCTCCTGGAAATCTACGGTGAAGCGCTGCCGTCGAACTACGCGAAGTCGCTCCGCCGCTACCGGTACGGCCCCGGGGTTGCCAAGGTCGATTTCGTTCTCTCCCAAGACATTCCATGGATCGACGACCGGCTCGCCGATGCAGCCACCTTGCACCTCGGGGGTACCCGCACTCAGATGGCGCACGCCGAAAAGGAGATCGCCGCCGGCCGGCACCCTGCCTGGCCGATGATCCTGGCGGCGCAGTCCTACGCCGC
>JAHZJY010000361.1 GCA_022600695.1 Actinomycetes bacterium
ACGAAGATGACGTGCTTGAGGCGCCTGCGCTCCCCCGCGTGAGTCGTCGTCGCCAGGTCGACGCGGCGCAGTATCTCGCGCAACACGACCCGGAACTCGACCATCGCGAAGGTGGCGCCCAAACAGCGCCGGTTACCACCGCCGAACGGCAGATACACCGACGGGCTGTGCGTCGCGTCGAGCATCCGGTCGGGGTCGAAATGGTCCGCCTGTGGATACAGGGTCTCGCTGGCATGCACCACCACCATGCCCGGTATCACCATCACTCCGGCGGGTAACCGGTGACCGGCCAACTCGACGGGCTCCTTGAGGATCCGCCCGACGTCGAACACCACCGGGCGGATCCGCAGTGTCTCCTTGACCACCGCGTCGAGGTAGTCGTCATCGCCCTCACCCGCGGCCCGCACCGCCTTGGCCAGGATCGCCGGATGCCGGGTCAGCCGCTCGAGCGCCCACGCCAGCCCGGTCGCGGTGGTGTCGTGTCCGGCCACCAGCAGGGTCATCAACTGGTCGCGCAGTTCCCGGTCGGTCATCGCAGCGGCAGCACCACCAGCCTGGACCAGCATCGCCAGCGCGTCGGTGCGTTGACTCAGGTCTGGGTCGGCGCGGCGATCGGCGATCTCGGCGTACAGCAAGTGGTCGGCCTCAGCGATAGCGTCCCGCAACCCGCGCCACGGGCGCCGGTCCATCAGGCTGGGATTCAGGAGCGCCAACGTCTCCCACGGTCCCACGCTGAGCAGCCGCGGCATCACCTCGCGAAGCGCGGCGAGCCGGGCGGGATCACTGGCGCCGATCACAGTCCGCAGGATCACCTCCAGGGTGATCTCCGACATCCGCGGCGCGACGGGAAATGTCGTGCCGACGGGCCAGCCCGCGATGTTGTCCGCGGCGATCTCGGCGATCACCGAAACCTGCTGCGCGACGGCGTCGCGGGCGAACGGCGCGAGCATCAGCCTGCGCCGGACGCGGTGCACGTCCTCGTCGATCACCAGTACCGAGGTGTCACCGAGGAGCCCCTTGAGCATCGAATTGGCTTCACCGGCATGGTAAGTACGCGGATCGCCGCTGAACACCGTCTTGATGTCGGCGGGGTCGGTGAGGTAAACCAGCGTGCCCATCGACGTGACCCGCAAGGTGAATGTGGGGCCGTAGCGACGTCGGCACGCGGCGAGGAAACGCGGCCCGAACCGCAGCAACAGCGCGGCCTGGACCCCGCGGGGCAGTCGGGGGCCGGGCGGCAGGGACGTTGCGGTCACGTCTTCAGGGTAGGGGGACAGCTCCTACCTGGTGGCGCCGTTGATCACCGGGTTGTCGATCATGCCGCGCTCGACACCCCACATGGTGGCGATGGCCCGGTACTCGCCGCTCTCCATGAGGTGCTCCAGCGCTAGCCGCAGCGACTCCGCCAACTCCGACCCCTTGGCGACGGGCCAACCGTAGGGAGCGGAATCGAACACATCCCCGGCCGAAACGAGCTCGCCGCCGCTGAGCTTGATCGCGAACCCCGTCACCGGCGAATCCGCCGACATCGCGTCCACCTCTCCGGCGATCAGCGCGTCGGTCACCTCGTCCTGACTGGACAATACGATGAGTTCCACCGGGGACTGGCCCGCGGCCACACACTCATCACTCTTGCGCGGCAGTTGCTCGGTTGCTTGCAAAGTCCCTTCCGCCACACCGACTCTGACGCCGCATGGTGAGTTGGGGTTCGCAGCGGTACCCGAGCGTTTCGCCCACTGGGTGCCGGCCTCGAAGTAGGTGACGAAGTCCACCGACGCCTCGCGTTCCTTGGTGTCGGTGACCGAGGACACCCCGACGTCAACAGCCCCGTCCTGCACCGACGGCAGGATCGCGTCGAAGGAGGAGTCGCGGAAGTCCGGCACCAGGCCCAGCACTTCGGAGATCGCGTTCATCAGCTCGACGTCGAAGCCGACCAGTTGGCCGTCGGCGTTCTTGAACTCCATTGGGGCGTACGGCACGTTCACCCCGATCACCAGGCGGCCTGTCTCGCGGATGTCTGCCGGCACGGTCCCGGCAATCGACTCGACCGCCCCGCCGGGCAGCTCACCGCCGCTGTCACGCCACGGCGCCCACTGCCACAGGGCCCCGGCGGCCAAAGCCAGGACCAGCAGGATTGCCCCCGATGCCGCCAGCACTTTCGTCGGCCTCTTGCGCTCGGGGTGAGCCGAGTGCCGGGACCTGCTGCCGGCCCGGCGAACCGGCGCATTGAGCGCACGACGCGCTGCCACGGCCAGCTCACCGGCACTCTGATACCGCTTGGCGGGCTTCTTCGCCATGCCCTTGGCGATGACCTCGTCGAATGCGGCCAGCCGCGGGTCGCTGTCGGACGGACGCGGCAGCGGCGAGACCATGTGTCCGGCGATCTGCTGTTCTAGAGTGTCGGCCGGGTAAGGCCTTGAGCCAGTGAGGCATTCGTAGAGCACACAGGTCAGCGCATATATGTCGGAACGGGCATCGACCTCGCCGGCCTCGAAGCGTTCCGGTGCCATGTAGGCAAGGGTGCCCAGGGTGCTGCCGACGGTTGTCAGCCCCTCCTCGCCGGCGGTGCGAGCCAGCCCGAAGTCGATCAGGTAGGCGAAGTCACGTCCGGTGATGAGGACGTTGGAAGGCTTGATGTCGCGGTGGATCAGATCGTCCTTGTGCGCGGCATCCAACGCATGGGCAATCTGTTCCACGATGGTGACGGCGAACGCCGCGCCCAGCGGTTTCTCCGTTTCGGCCAGCATGGTGCCCAGGTTGCGCCCCTCGATGAGCCGCATGTCCAGATACAACCGGCCGTCGATTTCCCCGTACCCGTGAATAGGCACCACGTGCGGGTCGTTGATGCCCGCAGCCGCCTGCGATTCACGCCGGAACCGGGCCTGGAAGGTCTCGTCCACTGCCATGCGGTGTGGGAGCACCTTGAGCGCGACAACACGCTCGGTCTTGGTGTCGAAGGCCTGATAGACCTCGCCCATGCCGCCCTGGCCGATCAGCTTCTGGAGCTGGTAGTGCCCGAACGGTGTCGCATTCACCGGTCTTCCCCTCGGCTGCGGCCAATCGGTATGTCGCTTGAAGCTACCTCATGTTTGCCGGGCCGTCGCATGCAAGCGCTCGGATAACCCACCACGGGCGGGTGTGCAGGGCTAACCTAGAAGGTATCCAGTGAAGGAGACTGTCATGGCTCTACACCACCGCCACCGTGCTAGCGATTGCGGCTGCAACTGCTTTCCCTGCAGGTCTGGAACACATTGCCGGGGCCGCAGCTGCGACGGCAGAGAAAGGCGCTACCGCAGATAAGCCGAATCTGCGCTTAGCCGAACAGCACACTGTCGACTAGGTCCCACGGGATCTCCGTCGCAGGGCCGGCGGCCTGCCCGCCCCCCGCTGGCGGAGGCAGAATTTCGCATGGGTCGATCAGGGTCACTGGGTCGGGACCACACTGCGGTTGCAGGGGGGAGTCCGGCGACGCCCAGACTGCCGACGCCGCAAACCCACTCGCGGCGCCGCACAGCGTGATCATCGATAAGACGGCGGCAATTCGGCTGGCCGCGCGTCGGCTGGGGTGTGACACATCGTCTCCTCGACCATCTGCGAACGAACGAACTCTCGCTGCTGCGATGCCATTTCGGCACACATTACTGGCCGTAGGGCTCCGGTTCGTGGAACCGGTTGATGACCGGGATTCTCTCGATGATCCGATCACGCAGCCGAGGTTCCTGTAGCGCTGAGGCGGTGGGCATCTCGCCGGCCGGAAACACCGGCGGCACGTAGGGCGGAGCCGGGGGCGGCGGTAGGAAGTTGGGGGGCGGAGCGGGCGGAACATAGGCCGGCGCCGGCGGAATATTTGCCGGAGCGGGCGCGGTGTAGCCCGGCGGGGCGAGCGGATCGTCCAGGAATTCCGGCGGCACCACTACTGGGGTTTCGGGCCGGTCGATGATCAGCGCCGCATCGGGGACTGGGACCGCGACAGCGACGGGTTCGGCCGACGCAGGCACTTCGGGAGGCCGGGGCTCGGCCGATTTCGGGGCGCGCGGAGCCGCCTTGGCCGGCGAGGCAGGTGTAGCCGGGGTCGACTCGGGCACCGACGCCTCCGAATGCGCCATCTGCGGAGCCGCGTTGTCGGGGACCAAGGACATGCCGAGCGCCACCGACAGCGAGACGACGAAGGTCAGCACCGCTGCGACGAGCACCGAGGCCAGCGTCGCCGTCGGTGACAGCTCATGGCGTGCAGGTGTGATCTGGGCGTCCAGGAGCGACACGGCCGAGGCCGATGCCAGCGCCGATCCCTTGGCCAGCGCCAGGTCAGCCTCGTCGGCGGAGATGACCCGGGCATCAGTGCTCTGTTCCAGGACGTCTACCACGTCGGCGACGTCGCCGGAACCGACCACGAAGACGGCGTCGGGCGAATAGTCGTCGACGTCGCCGAGCGCCGCGGGGTCAACCCGGTCGGCGGTCACCCCGTCCGCAGAGTTTGCAGCGACGATCACGCCACTGGGCTCCGCAACGCACACTACGACCCGCTCGTACCCGGAAATGTCAGCGATGCCGCCGGTCAATGCTTCCGCAGCCTCAAGGTCGGAGACCGCGATGACGTTCTCTATCTCACGATTGGTCAGGGCTTGCCACACCGCGTTGGCAGTCTCCTCGGCGGCGCCGGTCCAGGTGAGCCCGATGGCGTGCACCTGCTGATCTCCGGCCTTGTCCAACAGCGAGCTGAGCAGTTTGTCAGCGTCGAACTCCTGGTCGGTGCCGGTCGGCAGCGAGCCCCGGTCAACGGTGGCCCCCTCGCCCTTCGCGCCTTCGACGAGCACCCAACGCACCGATGAGGAGGTCATCGAGACACCGAGCACGAAAGTCATCGACCCCCCGATCTGATTGCGATTGACCGCTGACACTACCGTTTGCAACCGACATCGGGGGCCGGACCGTGCGCAACCGCCGGAAGTCAAGCAATTACCCGGTTCGCAGTCGAGTGAAACGACCTCCGGCGGATGTTCTGGGGGCCGCGCCGCCGGCCGTTCTCAGCCGGCGCGGAGGTGCCGAGGACTCGAATGCTCGTCCAGCCACTGCCGTTCCACCCGCTTCACCCGCTGGTGTTCCACAAAGACCAGCAGCGCTCCGGCGGTGACAAGCGCCCCGGCGATCAGGCCGAGGATTATCGACACGGTGCTTTCCCCGTACGCCGTAGCCGCGACAGTGGCGGCGATCAGCACGGTGCCCACACCGATGAGGATCAGTCCGGGCAACCAGAGGGTGTCGATAAAG
>JAHZJY010000012.1 GCA_022600695.1 Actinomycetes bacterium
CGCCACGATGCCCGCCAGTCCCAGGTCGACGGCCAGGTCGGCGACGGCGTCGACATCGTCGTCGGACAGGTCCGGGGCGATCTTGACCAGCACCGGCGCGGACGTCTCGGCCAGGACGGCGGTCAGGATCGGGCGCAGCGATCGTACGGCCTGCAAGTTCCGCAGTCCCGGGGTGTTGGGGGAGCTGACATTGACCACCAGGTAGTCGGCCAACGGGCCGACCAGTCGGGCACTGGTGGCGTAATCCTCGGCCGCCTGCTCTGGCGGGGTGATTTTGGACTTCCCGATATTGACCCCGATCGGTACGTCCGGATGGCGACGGGCGAGTCGCAGCGCCAGTTCACCGGCGCCGTGGTTGTTGAAACCCATCCGATTGAGCAGAGCACGGTCCGCGCGGAGCCGGAACAGTCGGGGCTCGGGATTTCCGGGCTGTGGTTGCGCGGTCACCGTGCCGATCTCGGCGTAGCCGAATCCCAATGCGCCCCATCCGGACAGGCCGAGTCCGTCCTTGTCGAAGCCGGCGGCGAGGCCGAGCGGTCCGGGGAAGCGGGCGCCGAAGACGGTGCTGGCCAGGATCGGGTCATGCGGTGCCAGCGCTTTGCGCAGCGGGCGGCGGGTGGCCTCGGTCGCGGTGGCCCCGCGCAGCGCCGCGAAGGCCAGGGTGTGGATCCGTTCGGGCGGCGCCAGGAACAGGGCGCGGCGCACCGCGTCGTACATCACAGTGCGGGCTGATCGGCCGGGTACGGGTTGCCCCGATCCTCGGAGCGAGACTTCTTGCGCCGCAACAGCACTCGTCTGCTCCCGTCGGTATACAGGCGCACCCGGGTCAGTTCCCACCCGCGGTATTCGGCCTCGATGGACAACCTCGTCGAGGCGTTGATCCGGGTCACCTCCGGAGGCAGCCGAAGCGGTATCCAGTCGTAGTCCCCGGAGGCGTCCTGGACGAGATCACGCTCCCAGGAGGCGGGCATCCGCCCATGATGTGCCGCGCTCACCGACCGGCCCCCGCATTGCGGATCACCTGAACTCCGGCCCCGGAACCGGACACCACATAGAGCGTGTCCCTCGGCGTGTCGAAGGCCAGCGCATCGGGTTGCTGCACGGTCGGATAACGCACCTTCTCCACGGGTATGCCGGTCGCCAGATCGTAGCCAACCACGGTGTTCGTCGCCGTCTGGGACACCCAGACCAGGGTCGGCGACCCGGCGACCCCGTATGGCGATCCGCCCACCGGGTAGGCCTGGCGCTCGATCAGCGGATCGGCCCCGAAGACCAGCAATTGCCCGCCGCGGGTGTCGGCCACCAGTACCCGGCCCGCCGGGTCGGCGGTGATGGTGGTCGCGCCGAGGCCCGCCCGCAGGGCCTGGGCGGGGGAGCCATCGGCGTTCAGTGCCGTGACCGAGGTCTGGCCACGGTCGAGGACCACGGCGGTGTCGCCCTCGGTGACGATTGCGTCCACCCGCGCGAAGATGTCAGCCGCATACGACACCGTGAGGTCCTCGGCCAGGGTGTAGGCGGTCCCGTCGGCGCTGCCGAGTACCAGCCTGCCGTCGGCGCGGCGGGCGATCGCGGTGAAGTCGGTGTCGGACTGCCCGGTGATCTCGGTCTGAGTCGCCATGCCGGCCTCGAGGTCGACGGTGAAGAAACCGCCCCGGGTCGAGGTGTAGGCGGTTCCGCGGCCGTCGCCGGTGACGGCGGTGGCCGGGCCGGGCAAGGTCACGGTTCGGGCCGCATCGGAGCGGTCCAGAAGTGTCAGCGTCGCCGGTGATCCGGGATCGGCGCCCGGGGCGAACACCACCACCGATTCGGTTGCCGCGTCGGTGATCGCGGTCTCGGGCCGCCCGCCCAGTGGCAGGATCTGACCGGCCGGCGGCGTGGCCGGTCGCGGAGACAGTGCTGCCCGGGCCGGTTCGATGGTGGCCGGCGGGACATCGGTCAGCTTCGAGCAACCGCCGGCAACGACGGTGACCAGGAGTAACCCGGCCGCCAAGCGGAGCGGTGCGATGCGGTTTCCGGTCTGGGGCAACGGGTGATTCCTGGATGCAGAGTGTCGGACGGTCGGGTCGGCGGTCTCTAGGTCGAGGTCGCTGAGGTCGAATTCTAGAGGGGCCGGATTCCTGAGGCGGGAGACGGCGGGGCAGGTTTCCGATTCGCGCCTGCGGGTGCGTAAGTCCCGTTATGCTAAATCCATGACGCTGGCCGCGGTCTCGCAGTCCACCGGATCGGAGTTCATCTTCGAGGATATGGCGACCGGCCCGTCGGCCAGCGGATTCGGTCGCCTCGGCGACAGACGCAGGTTCTCGTTCCGGGTCCACCGCGGTCAGTTATACGTCGAGATCTATCGGGCTCGGCGGGTGGGTCTGGTTCCGCTGCCGGAGGACGTGGTGGCAACCGCCGAACGCGGATTGACCGACCTGGACGTCGACGACGCCCGCAGCCTGTCCGCTGCCGTCCGGGACGCGGTCGCGGACGCAGTGCCGGTGCTCTGACTGCTCTCCGATGAATCGGCGCGGGTACGGTCAGCGGCGTGGATGTGGCGTCGATGTCCTGGCTGCAGGTGGTGGTCCTGTCGATCGTGCAGGGACTGACCGAGTTCCTGCCGGTCTCCTCATCGGGCCACCTGGCGATCGTGTCCCGGCTGTTCTTCGACGGTGACGCCGGGGCGTCCTTCACGGCCGTCTCGCAGCTCGGTACCGAAGCCGCCGTACTGGTGTACTTCGGTCGGGATATCGTCCGCATCGTCAAGGCCTGGTTCGGCGGGTTGTTCGACCGGGCGCGCCGCGACAACATCGACTACCGGATGGGCTGGTACGTCATCATCGGGTCGATCCCGATCGGGGTGCTCGGCCTGTTGTTCAAGGACGTGATCCGCTCCGACGCTCGTAA
>JAHZJY010000057.1 GCA_022600695.1 Actinomycetes bacterium
CAGCCGCGCAGCGAGATCCTGACCTTCCTGGGCGCCCGCGAGGCCGCCCATCACCGGCTGTTCGCCGGAGTGCCGTGGCTGTCATCGCAGCTGCTGGGCGCGGTCGAGGCCTACGCCAAGGGGATGAAGATCGACATGAGCGGTATCGAGCAGCTCAGTGCGGGCTTCGACCCGTCGGCGCTGTCCGATCCGTCGAAGATGGAAGAGCTGCTCTCCCAAGGGATGTTCGAACCCAAAGCCACCCCCGAGCAGACCGCCGCACTGGAGCGGCTGGAGACCCTGCTGGCGCTGGTGGAGGGCTGGGTGCAGACGGTGGTGACCGCCGCCCTCGGTGACCGGATCCCCGGCACCGCCGCGCTCAGCGAGATGCTGCGCCGCCGTCGCGCCACCGCCGGGCCGGCCGAGCAGACCTTCGCCACCCTGGTCGGCCTGGA
The DNA here is from genome assembly GCA_022600695.1 of Actinomycetes bacterium. GTDB lineage: Bacteria > Actinomycetota > Actinomycetes > Mycobacteriales > Mycobacteriaceae > Mycobacterium. The sequence continues at coordinate 435 of JAHZJY010000057.1, forward strand.
GTTGCGGCCGCGCAAGATGCGCGAGGCCGCGGTGCTGTGGCAGCGGCTGACCGAGGCCGTCGGGATCGATGCCCGCGACGCGGTGTGGGCCCACCCCGACCTGCTGCCGTCCACCGACGATCTCGACGAGCCGGCCGGGTTCATCGACCGGGTCATCGGCGGGGATATCAGCTCGGCCGATGTCGACGCCCTGATCGCCGAGATCGAGAAGGACACCCGGGATTCCGGCGAGGACCCCGGCAAGGGGCCTGTGGACAGCTGAGGCGCCGACGGCCCCGCAGATGACACAGTCGCGGGATGCCGCGTCCGGACCTCACCACCTCGACCTCCGCCACCTATCTGCTCGACCCCGGAATGCCGGTGCTGCTGCGGCCCGACGGCGCGGTCCAGATCGGCTGGGATCCGGCGCGGGCGGTGCTGGTGCGCCCACCGTCCGGGCTCGGCGCCGGCGGGCTGGCCGCGGTGCTGCGGGCACTGTTCGCGCCCCTGTCGACAGCTGAACTGCACCGACTGGCCCGCGCCCGCGGCCTCGACGACATCGCCGGGTTCGACGAGATGCTGGCCGGACTGGTCAGTGCGGGTGTGCTGACCGAGCGGAACCGCCGCCCCGGTGGGCGGGCCGGCGGCCGCGCCCTGTCCATCCGGGTGCACGGCAGCGGACCGCTGTCGGAGCTGCTGGTCGACGGCCTGCGCTGCTCCGGGGCGCGGGTCGGGCACAGCAGCCGGGTCAGCGCCGCGGGCACCCCGGACGGGGTGGATCTGGTGGTGCTGGCCGATCAGCTGGCCGCTGACCCGCGGCTGGTGCGGGACCTGCAGGGCGCCGGCGTGCCGCACCTGCCGGTTCGGGTGCGCGACGGGGTCGGCATCGTCGGGCCGCTGGTCATCCCCGGTTTGAGCAGCTGCCTGTGCTGTGCCGATCTGCACCGCACCGACCGCGACGCCGCCTGGCCGGCGCTGGCCGCCCAGCTGCGCGAGGTGATCGGCACCGCCGACCGGCCGACCATGCTGGCCACCGCCGCGCTGGCGCTCGGACAACTGCAGCAGATCATCACCGCGGTGCGCGCCGGGTCGGTGTCCGCCCCGCCCGCCCCGGCCACCCTCAACGCCACCGTCGAGGTCGACGTCGCCTCCCAGAGCATCCGGGCCCGGCGCTGGACCCGGCATCCGCTGTGTGGTTGTTGGGATGACCGCGTGCTTGTGGGCACCAGTCGTTGACCAGACCGCCGGATCAAGGATGATGGTGAGCGTGGCCGATGACATCAAGCGTGGATCTGCCCGCCGCAACGCCAAACTGGCCAGCATCCCGGTCGGCATGGCGGGCCGGGCGGCCCTCGGAGCGGCCAAGCGCCTGACCGGGAAGTCCCGCGACGAAGTCAACGCGGAGATGATGGAGAAGGCCGCCAACCAACTCTTCAGCGTCCTCGGCGAGCTCAAGGGCGGCGCGATGAAGGTGGGTCAGGCGCTGTCGGTGCTCGAGGCGGCCATCCCCGAGGAGTTCGGTGAGCCCTACCGGGATGCGCTGACCAAACTGCAGAAGGACGCCCCGCCGCTGTCGGCGGACAAGGTGCACCGGGTGCTCGACGGTCAGCTCGGCACCAAGTGGCGGGACCGGTTCCGCTCCTTCGACGACACCCCGGTGGCCTCGGCCAGTATCGGTCAGGTGCACAAGGGGGTGTGGGCCGACGGCCGCGAGGTGGCCGTGAAAATCCAGTACCCCGGCGCCGATGAGGCGCTGCGCGCCGACCTGAAGACCATGCGCCGGCTGACCAGCGTGCTCAAACAGCTCTCCCCCGGCGCCGATGTGCAGGGTGTGGTCGACGAGCTCGTCGAGCGCACCGAGATGGAACTGGACTACCGGCTCGAGGCCAACAACCAGCGGGCGTTCGCCAAGGCCTATGAGGGCCATCCGCGTTTCTTCGTCCCGCATATCGTGGGCAGCGCCCCCAAGGTGATGGTCAGCGAATGGATCGACGGCGGTGTCCCGCTGGCCCAGATCATCCGCAACGGCACCCCGGAGCAGCGCGATATCTGCGGCACCAGGCTTTTCGAGCTCACCTTCGACGCCCCGGGACGGGTCGGGATGATGCACGGCGATGCCCACCCCGGCAACTTCATGCTGCTGGACGACGGGCGGATGGCCGTCCTGGACTTCGGTGCGGTGGCCCCGCTCCCGGACGGGTTGCCGGTGGAGATGGGCATGATGATCCGGCTGGCCCAGGAGAAGCAGTACGACCTGCTGCTGCCCACCATGGAGAAGGTGGGCTTCGTCCGCAAAGGTGAGCAGGTCTCGCTGGAGGACATCGACGAGATGCTGGCCCAATACGTCGAACCCGTGCAGGTGCCGGTGTTCCACTACACCCGCAAGTGGTTACAGAAACACGCCGCGTCCAATATGGAGCGCACCCCGCAGAACCTGAAGATGGCCCGGCAGATGGACCTGCCCGTCCAGCTCGCGATCCCGCTGCGGGTGATCGGCTCCACGGTGGCGATCTCCTGCCAACTGGACTGCCACGTGCCGGTGCGGGAGATGGCCGAGGCGCTGATCCCCGGCTACGCGGAGCCGCACCCGGCGCTGTAAGCGGGTTACTGGCGCGCCATGGCGATACGCAGCCGCTCCTCGGGGGTGATGAGGTGGTCGGCGTTCTCGGCGGCGTCGGCGATGTCGATCTGCACCCACTTGACCTTGCCGTTGAACGAGCTGGCACCCGGGGCATAGTCGTCGCTGACCGAGGTGCCGGTGTCCTCGCCGAGATCGGTGGTCTCGTCGGCGGAGAAGACCATCGGCACCGTGGACTCCACCCGGCCGGTACCGGCCGGCCGGCCGTCGACGAACAGCGCGACGTCGCCGCCCTTGCCGAGGCCGCCGCCGTCGTAGCCGAACTCGACCCGGACCTGATGCTCGCCCGGTACGAGGGCCGCTTCGGAGTAGATCTTGAACAGTTCGAGGCCGAACATGTTGTAGCAGTAGGCCAGCCGGCCCTCGTGCAGATACAGCGACCAGCCGCCGTACTGGCCGCCCTGGGCGATCAGAACACCCGATCCGCCACCGTCGGGCACGACGATCTCGGCGGTCACCGCGTGCGACTTGTTCTTGACGTTGATGACGCTGCCCTCCGAGAGCCGCTTCATCCCGCGGAACATCAACTGGGAGTTGCCGGTGACCAGCACGGGCCGGCCGGCGAGGTCGCTGTTGAATCGCTCCACCCGCCGGTCATCCAGCGGGAACACGTTGTACCGCGCCCCCTCGATCATGAACAGCCGCTGCAATTCCGCCAGCTTCCCGGGATTCTCGGCGGCGAGGTCCCGGGTCTGGGTCCAGTCGTCGGGTCCGTAGAGTTCCCACACGTCGTCGGCGATGTCGGGGGCCTCACCGAGCACCCACGGAATGCTGTGTCGGGTCACCGCCGTCCAGCCCTGGTGGTAGATCCCGCGGTTGACGAACATCTCGAAGTACTGCGTCTCGCGGCCTTCGTCGGCGCGACCGTCATCGAACGAGTAGCGCATGCTCACCCCGTGCAGCGGCTGCTGGGTGACCCCGTTGACCTCGTGCGGCTCCGGAAGCCCGGCGGCGTCGAGCACCGTGCTGGCGATGTCGATCACATGGTGGAAGTGCGTGCGGACCTCCCCCCTGGCGGCGAAACCGGCGGGCCAGTGCACGAGGGTGCCGTTGCGGGTGCCGCCCCAGTGCGAGGCGATCTGCTTGGTCCACTGATACGGGGTGTCCATCGCGTGCGCCCACCCGACGGCGTAGTGGTTGAACGCCTTCGGTGTGCCGAAGTCGTCGATCCGCGCCGCCATGAACTCGGTGGTCTCGACATCGGTCACCCCGTTGAGGGTGAGCAACTCGTTGAACGTCCCGGTCGGGGTGCCCTCGGCGGAGGCGCCGTTGTCGCCGATGATGTAGTAGATCAGCGTGTTCTCGAGCACGCCGAGGTCCTCGACGGCATCGACCAGCCGGCCGAGGTGATGGTCGGTGTGGTCGAGGAACCCGGCGTAGACCTCCATCTGCCGGGACAGC
>JAHZJY010000362.1 GCA_022600695.1 Actinomycetes bacterium
ATGACCCCCGACATCGACTCCACGGTGACATCGGCGCCGTACAGCACGCCGCTGACCAACGCCGGTTTCACGGGTCTGACCGGGCGGATGTCGGACACGGTGTAGCGAGCCTCGCCGGTTCTGGAGGCAACCACCAGGGCCGAACCCACAGATACCCGGGGAGGTGGCTCCGGCAGGGTCGAGGCCGGGGTCGGCGGCCCGCTGGGCCGGCCACTCGTGGCGGACTCGTCACCGAGGCGGCGCACGACGACGAAGGTCGCGACGGAGGCCGACGCGATCAGCAGAACCCCGAGGAACCCCCGGCGCGACACCGAACGGCCCTCAGCAGGGGGTTCGGCCCCGTCGTGCCACTGTTGGCCATCCCAGTAGCGCTGGTGGGCCTGGCCGGCCGGATCCGGATACCAACCCGGTGGGGGGCCGGTCTGAACGGTTCGGGGAACCGGCAGCGTGTCCGGTTCCTGTGCGGAGGCCCGGGCCAGCGCCGAGGCGAAGTCCTCGCATCGCGGGTAACGGCTGCCGGGGTCCTTGGCCAGGGCGCGGGCAAGAACCGGCTCGAGGGCGGCGAGATCCGGCCGGCCGGCGCTCAGCGGGGGCGGCGCGGTATGCAGATGACCGCTGATGACTGTGGCCGGGTTGGAATCCGGAAAGAGGGTTTCGCCGGTCAGCAGGTGGTGGGCGGTCGCGGCCAGCGCGTACTGGTCGGCGCGGCCGTCGATCTGACGCCCCAGCAGCTGTTCGGGAGCTGTGTAGGCGACGGTGCCGACTGCCATCTCCGCCGAGGTCAACTCCAGTTCGTCGTCGTCGCCGCGGGCAATGCCGAAGTCGGTCAGCAGGATTCGGCGCTTCTTCGGGTCGGCGATATCAGTGAGCATGATGTTGGCCGGTTTGACGTCTCGGTGCAGCAGCCCGCGGCCGTTGGCGTAGTCCAGTGCCGCGGCGATCGCCCCGACGATCGCCACCACGAGGCCCTTGGGCATCCCGGCCGGATAGTGCCGCTCCAGCAGGCGCCCGGCGTCGTCGCCGTCGATGAAGTCCATCGCGATCCATAGGCGGCCGTCGACGTCGCCACGGTCGTGGACCCCGACGATGTTGGGATGCCATAGGCCGGACGCCAATTCCGCCTCGCGAAGGAACCGGGCCCGGAACTCCGGGTCCGCCGAGGTATCGGGGCGGAGCAGTTTCAGCGCGTCGCGTCGGGGTAGCCGGGGGTGCTCCGCGAGGTAGACCTCGCCCATTCCGCCGACGCTGAGGATCCGGATGATCCGGTATCCGGCGAACGTCTCGCCGCTAGTCAGCCTCGTCATGTCCTATCGCTGCCATTGTCGCCCCCGACCGAATGAACGCTGCGGTCAGGCTATGGCCGATCGAGGCCAAACCGGAAATTTGCGGGGTCGACGTCAACGCCGGTTTGGTGATTCCAGCCGGGTCCGTTACGGGGCCGGCGCATGCCCAGCAACAGCCGGGAATCGTAGGGTCCCCCGGCGTGCACGATGCACCGGCCGGCCGGACTGCGGCGATAGCCCGCCGGGAACTGCCCGCTCAGCGGGTTGCGCGGAGACAACCAGCGACCCCCGATATCCAGGCGCAGGGTGTCCCCGGCGCGCATTCGGGTGGCGTGCGGGCGCAGCGCGACGTCTACCGCGGTGATCTCCCCCGCCCGCAGCGGCTCTGCGTGGCGATGGGTGTGCACGGGCTGCCATGGCGTGCTGAGGTGTTCGTCCAATTCGCGGTGTGCGATCCGTTGCCAGCCTCGGGTCACCATATCGAAACCGAAACCGTAGGAACCCTCGAACAGGCACTCGCGCCCACCCCGGAACTTGCGGATGCCGACGAAGAGGTGCGCGTCACCGGTGCCTTCCAGGCTGACCCACAGCCGCAGGGCGCCGTGGCCGATCAGGTCGGTGTCCTGCGGAGCCACCCAGGTCAGTGCCAGAATCCCGCCGGCCAGGTCGAAGGCCCCCGTCGCCTCGGCGGGCCGGGGCCGGTCGGCCAGGGCACCGTCGGGCAGATCCGGGTACAGCGGCGTCCAGGTGAGGTCCGGCGGCGGCCAGGCCGGTTCGCCGGTCACCGCCACCGGGTCGGGGCCCTCCTCGTGGATGGCCAGGCGCACCGGCGGGGCGGCATCCCAGCCGTTGTCCTGCTCCTTGAGGACATGGTCGAAGAACGCGGCCTGGGCGGCGACGGCCTCCCGGGAGTAGAAGTGCGCCCACTTGCCGTCGCGGTGGGTGTAGAGCCAGCGCCGCGGCGAACCGGCCCGGCGATAGGCCTCGAAGGATCCCCGGGTGTGCAGGTTGTGGTCGGAGAAGCTGCCGCAAACCAGCATGGGTACGTCGATGTGTTCCAGGGCCGGGGTGTGCGCGTCGTACCACCGGTCTCGCTCGGGGTGGGCGACCAACTGCCGGCGCAGGTTCTGGGTCATCCGGGTGGTCCGGGCGGTCAGTGCACTCCACATGATCGTGAAACCGTCCTCCCGGACCCCGCCGGGATAGGCCAGGTCACGGTAGAGATCAC
>JAHZJY010000363.1 GCA_022600695.1 Actinomycetes bacterium
CCAGCACAGCGCGGTAGTCAGCCTGGGCCGCTTCCAACGCTGCTACACGAGCCTCGAGGTCTTCCAGCATTGCCACCAGATCAGCTTAAGCCACCGCTGCTGGCGGCAGCCGCGGGAGATGCTCACCGAGATGCGAGCGCTGGAAGCCCCCGGCTTTAGCCGTGGGGAGGAAAGCGCTGCCGACACCGCATGGGCAGTGTCTCGATCTCATCGTGGGCGCGGTTCCGGGGAGTCGAAGATCGTTGCGATCAGATCCCATGTGAGGTCCCAGATACAGAAACGCTGGCCAGAGGGATATTTGCCCTGGCCAGCGCCTTGTCTAGAACACCCCTACAACATGCAGGACACGCAGCCCTCGACCTCGGTGCCCTCCAGGGCCATCTGCCGTAACCGGATGTAGTAGAGCGTCTTGATTCCCTTGCGCCAGGCGTAGATCTGCGCCCTGTTGACATCCCGGGTGGTGGCGGTGTCCTTGAAGAACAACGTCAGACTCAGCCCCTGATCGACGTGCTGGGTGGCGGCGGCGTAGGTGTCGATGATCTTTTCGTAGCCGATCTCGTACGCGTCCTGGTAGTAATCCAGGTTCTCGTTCGACATGTACGGCGCCGGGTAGTAGACGCGGCCGATCTTGCCTTCCTTGCGGATTTCCACCTTCGCCGCGATCGGGTGGATCGAACTGGTCGAATGGTTGATATAGGAGATCGAACCGGTCGGCGGCACCGCCTGCAGGTTCTGGTTATAAATACCGTCGCGTTGCACAGACTCCTTGAGTCGCTGCCAGTCCTCCTGGTTCGGGATCCGGATACCCGCCTTGTCGAACAGCGCCCGGACCTTCTCGGTCTTCGGCTCCCATACGCCCTCGGTGTACTTGTCGAAGAACTCGCCGCTGGCGTACTTGGATCTCTCGAAGCCGGCGAACGCGTTCCCGCGCTCGATGGCGATCCGGTTCGACGCCCGCAGCGCGTGGTAGAGCACCGTGTAAAAGTAGATATTGGTGAAGTCCACTCCCTCGTCGGAGCCGTAAAAGATGTGCTCGCGGGCCAGGTAGCCGTGCAGGTTCATCTGGCCCAGTCCGATCGCGTGGGCCTCACCATTGCCCTTCTCGATCGACGGCACCGAGGTGATGTGGGTCTGATCGCTGACCGCGGTCAGCGCCCGGATGGCCACCTCGATGGTCTGCGCGAAGTCCGGGGAGTCCATCGCCTTGGCGATGTTCAGCGAACCGAGGTTGCACGAGATGTCCTTGCCTACTTCGGAATACGACAGATCCTCGTTGAACGTCGACGGTGTGGACACCTGCAGGATCTCCGAACACAGATTGGAGTGGGTGATCTTGCCGTCAACCGGGTTGGCCCGGTTCACCGTGTCCTCGAACATGATGTACGGGTAGCCCGACTCGAACTGCAACTCGGCCAGCGTCTGGAAGAACTCGCGGGCCTTGATCTTGTGCTTGCGAATCCGCGCGTCGTCGACCATCTCGTAGTACTTTTCGGTGACCGATACATCGGCGAACGGCACACCATAGACGCGCTCGACATCGTACGGCGAGAACAGGTACATGTCCTCGTTGTTCTTGGCCAGCTCGAAGGTGATGTCCGGGATCACCACGCCGAGGCTGAGGGTCTTTATGCGGATCTTCTCGTCGGCGTTCTCGCGCTTGGTGTCCAGGAATCGGTAGATGTCGGGGTGGTGGGCATGCAGGTACACCGCGCCGGCGCCTTGGCGGGCACCCAGCTGGTTGGCATACGAGAACGAGTCCTCGAGCAGCTTCATGATCGGGATAACCCCGGAGCTCTGATTCTCGATGTTCTTGATCGGCGCTCCGTGCTCGCGAATATTGCTCAGTAGCAGCGCAACTCCGCCGCCACGCTTGGACAGCTGCAGCGCCGAGTTGATGGAGCGGCCGATCGATTCCATATTGTCCTCGATGCGGAGCAGAAAGCAGCTCACCGGTTCACCGCGCTGGGCCTTGCCGGAGTTGAGGAAGGTCGGGGTGGCGGGCTGGAAGCGCCCGTCGATGATCTCGTCGACCAACTTCTCGGCCAGCCTGTTGTCGCCGGCGGCAAGCGTCAGGGCCACCATCACCACACGGTCCTCGAAGCGCTCCAGATAGCGCTTCCCGTCGAACGTTTTCAATGTGTAGGAGGTGTAGTACTTGAAGGCGCCCAGGAAGGTCGGAAACCGGAATTTCTTGGCATAGGCGCGGTCGAGAAGGACCTTGACGAAGTTGCGCGAGTACTGATCCAGAACCTCGCGCTCGTAGTAGTTCTCCCGGATCAGGTAGTCGATCTTCTCGTCCTGATTGTGGAAGAAGACGGTGTTCTGGTTGACGTGTTCCAGGAAGTACTGACGTGCGGCCAGGACGTCTTTGTCGAACTGGATCTCACCGTCGGGCCCATAGAGATTGAGCATCGCGTTGAGCGCGTGGTAATCCGTCTCGCCGGGCAGCACTTGCGGGGGATTGGTGGTTACCGGCTCTGCAGCAGTGACCGTTGGTGACACGTGTCGTCCCTTTCTTGAGAACTGGAGGTCTTCCAGAAAACAGCCAGACCCGTACGGACGGCTTCGACGTCCTCAAGGGTTCCCATCAGTTCGAATCGGTAGAGATACGGCACATTGCACTTCGCGGAGATGACATTTCCCGCGTAGCAGAACTCCGCGCCGAAGTTCGTGTTGCCGGCCGCGATGACACCGCGGATCAGCGATCGATTGTGCTCGTTGTTGAGGAAAGCGATGACCTGTTTGGGAACATAACCCCCGGCATCCGGATCCGGGCCGTTGGCCCGACCGCCGCCGTACGTCGGCACGATCAGCACATAGGGTTCATCGACTTCGATACGGCCGTGCAGCGGAATCCGGGTCGCCGACAGGCCCAGTTTTTGAACGAAGCGGTGAGTGTTCTCCGAAACACTGGAGAAATACACCAGCCGAACCGGGTTATCGGCGGCCGCGCCGGCCGGGTCGCCTTCCGCATCCATCAGTTTCTCCGAACCGGGGCCGCTAGGCGCTGACGGCCGCGGCGCTGCCCGCCGCACCGGCCAGAGCCTTGATGCGGTCGGGCCGGAATCCAGACCAGTGCTCGCCCTCGGCCACCACCACGGGTGCTTGCAGGTACCCCAGCGCCATCACGTAGTCGCGCGCCTCCGGCACTTCGGTGATGTCCACGATCTCGTACTCCAGGCCCTGCTTGTCGAGAGCCTTATAGGTCGCGTTGCACTGAACGCAGGCCGGCTTGGTGTAGACGGTGATGGTCATCGACGGAGTGTCTCCTCAACGGACGGGGCGGTGAATGGCCGGACGGAAAGAACTTCGGGAAAGGATGCTGGCTGTTGTGCCGGTTGGCCCGCTGACCGCGGGCCCGCCGGTGTCCCAGACACTACACCTAGTGGGTCCCGACGCGCGGAGCTACAACATGTTCCGAATAACAAACATGAAATTCCCTGGTCGTAAGGCCTTCGCAGACGATGGTCACGGCGTGTCGCAGGTCACAAAACTGTTCGAAACCCGCTCATCCCCGTCATAGCCAAGGTCTATCACCGACCACCGACACCAAACCGCCGCGGCGGGGGCTACCGGGCCGGCGGCAGCGACCTGGGGCCGCGTGGTCGCAGCACCCGGGTGAAGATCGCGTTGACCTGCTTCATTGCCACGCTGTAGGGCAGCCAGGCCGCCCGTTTAAACGCGTACAGCGCCCGGATATCGCCCGAGGTATAGATCAGGAAGCGGTTCCGGGCGACCCCCACGACAATCTTGTCGGCCGCTTTTTCCGGCGACACCGCATGGCCGCTGAAGCGCTTGACCCAGCGCTGGACGGCGGGGTCCTCGCGGTCGATCCCGGCGATCTGGACGGTCTGCACCAGGGGGGTGTCGACCGCGCCGGGAACCACCAGGCAAACACCGATCCGGTCGCGCGCCAGGTCGAAGCGCAGCACCTCGGACAGCCCGCGCAGCCCGAACTTGCTGGCGCTGTAGGCGGCATGCCAGGGCAGGGCAACCAATCCGGCCGCCGAGGACACGTTGACCAGACGGCCACCGCGCCCGGCCGCCACCATCGGCGGAACGAAAGTCTCGATGACGTGGATGGGCCCCATCAGGTTGACCTCGACCATCGACCGCCAGTGCTGGTGGGTGAGGTGCTCGACGGTGCCCCATGCGGAGATCCCGGCGATGTTCATCACGACATCCATGGCCGGATGGCGCGCGTGGACATCAGCGGCGAACCCGGCCACCGCGTCGTAGTCGGTGATGTCGAGCGCCCGGTGTTCGGCGACTCTCGCACCCGTCGCCCGGGCATGTGCGGCGGTGTCGTCCAAACCTTCCGGGTTGAGGTCGGTCAGGAACAACTCGGCGCCCTCGCGGGCCAGTCGCAGCGCGGTGGCCCGGCCGATCCCGCTGGCCGCACCGGTGATCAGGACACGCTTGCCGGCGAAGCGATACTTCACCGCGTCTCCCCCACCCGGCTGCCCCACAGAGCGTGTAGCCATAGCGTCTCCAGCACACCCACCGCCCGGTTGAGATCGCGGTCGGGCCCGGTGAACATCGACTCCCCCGACAACGTCAGCGCCGTCGCGGCGGACAGCGTTCGCACCAATCCGCGCACATCGGCGCTGATCGGCTCAGCGGTGCCCTGACGGATTTCCGCCTCGACGATGGGCACGATCTGATCGACGACGGCGTCGTTATAGCGGTCGAGGATCTCGCGGATCTCCGCATCGGTACCGCGGGCCATGTTGCAGGCCGACATCACCGGGTCGTTGTGCGCGTACACCGCCGCCGCACTGCCGATCATCCGCCTGGCGAACTCCCCGGGGGTCTCGTCGGCACCGCGCGGGGCGAAATCGTGGGTGAGGTCGTCAAGCTCCTCCGCGACTTCACCGAGGATGTGCGCCAGCACTGCGTATTTGGAATCGAAGTAGAAGTAGAAGCCTGAACGGGCCACGCCCGCCCGGTCGCTGATCGTGCTGACCGACAGTTCTGCGAACGGTTTTTCCTGCAGTAATTCCCGGACCGCCTGCACGATCGCGCGCCGTTGGCGGTCGCCGCGGCGACGCGGCGGATTGGCGGATTCCTGCGGTGCGGCCACCCGCCCACCATGCCGCACGCCACGCCGGAAAGAAACTTGACAGCCGTCAATATTTCCGGACAGGATTGCGATACCGCCGGTTCCGCTATGGCCTTCAGCGGCGACGGCCTTCAGCAGCGACAGGGGATTACCCATGGCCACCATCAACACTCAGCGATACCTGCTGGATCAGGCTCGCCGCAGGTTCACCCCCACGCTGAACACGATCCCCGGTATGGGCGCACTCGACCACCGGCTACGCAAACAGGACTGGCCGGAGTTCGTATTCTCCCAACCCCCCGACGGCAGCGACCTCAAACCGGTGCTGGGCAATACCGGCCTGCCCCTGCTGGGCCACCTGATCGAGATTTACCGGGGCGGAACGGACTTCGTGCTGGAGAGTTACCGCAGGTACGGGCCGGTCTACTACACGAAGACCCCCGCACTCGACGCGGTGAGCGCGCTCGGCCCGGACGCCACCCAGGAGGTGTTCTCCAACCGGAACAAGGACTTCTCCACGGTCGCCTGGCAGGGGGTGATCGGACCGTTCTTCAAGCGCGGCCTGTTGCTGATGGACTTCGACGAGCACATGTATCACCGCCGGATCATGCAGGAGGCCTTCACCCGCACCCGGCTGTCCGGCTACATCGAACATATGGATGCCGTCGCCACCGAGGTCGTGGCCCGGGACTGGCCGGCCGACGACCGCCGCTTCTTGTTCATGCCGGCGGTCAAGGAACTCACCCTCGATATCGCCTCAGTGGTGTTCATGGGCCACGAACCCGGCAGCGACCGTGAACTGGTCACCAAGATCAACGAGGCCTTCACCACCGCCACCCGGTCCGGTGGCGCGATCATCCGGACACCGGTCCCGCCGTTCAAGTGGTGGCGCGGGCTACAGGCCCGCAAGGTGCTGGAGGACTATTTCGCCGCGCGGGTGACGGCACGCCGCCGCGCGAACGGCACCGACATGCTCTCAGTGCTCTGCCATACCGCCGACGAGGACGGAAACTCCTTCACCGACACCGACATCGTCAACCACATGATCTTCCTGATGATGGCGGCGCATGACACGTCGACGTCGACGCTGACCACCATGGCCTATCACCTCGCCGCCAACCCGCAGTGGCAGGACCGTTGCCGACAAGAGGGCGACCGGATCGGCGACGCCCCCCTCGATATCGAGGCACTGGAGAAGCTGGAGACCTTCGACCTGGTGATCAACGAATGCCTGCGGATGGTCACACCGCTGCCGTTCAACGTGCGTCAGGCCGTCCGCGACACCGAGATCCAGGGCCACTACATCCCGGCCGGCACCAACATCAACCTGTGGCCGGGGATGAACCACCGACTGCCCGAATTGTGGGACAGTCCAGAACGTTTCGACCCGGACCGGTTCGCCGCTCCACGTTCCGAACACAAGCGGCACCGCTACGCATTCGCCCCGTTCGGCGGCGGCGCGCACAAATGTATCGGCATGGTGTTCGGCCAACTCGAGATCAAGACCATCATGCACCGAATCCTCCGCAACTACCGCCTGGAGTTGCCCTACCCCGGCTATCAGCCCGAATACGACTTCGCCGGCATGCCGGTGCCGATGGACGGGATGCCCATCGTGCTGCGTCCCCTCCGGTAGGGCACCGACCCGATCAGGCCGGCTACATCAGGCGAGGGACAGGAAGAGC
>JAHZJY010000364.1 GCA_022600695.1 Actinomycetes bacterium
ACCCCGGGTTTCCCGGCGGGTCCAGGCCGCCGCGGTCCACATCAACGGTGCGGCCGCCGGGGTGTCCCCGGATCCGCCGCCCAGCAGCGGGTTCAGCGTCGCGGTCATCAGTTGGGTGGTCGAGGTGGCGGCCCGGGCCAGTGGCGCTGCGGGTGCGGTCTGACGCACCTGCTCGACAGCCTGGGTGACGGCAGTGGTGGCTTGCGGCGTCGTGGTGACGGCGGCGGACTTCGGTACCGGGACACCCGGCACCGCCGGCGAAGCGGCGACGGGCGGCGGTATCGCGGGAACGGCGTCGCCTGGGACGGTGGCCGTCACCGTGACGGGTTGCGCGTTGTCCCGGTTCGCCGGGGCCCGCGGCGGTGTCGGTCCGGCGGCGAGCCGGGGCGTGCTGGCCGAACCGCCAGTGGGAACCGTTGCTGCGGAGCGGCTTTGGGGCGCGCGGCGGCTCGGTCCGGTGATCGACCGCCCGGCGGCGCTGCGGTCGTTCGCAGACGGCCGCGCCGGCGATGTCGCCGCCGAATCACTCGACGAGGAGCTGTCGGCCGGCCGGGCGAGGGCCGGTGCGTCGGCCACCGCGTAGCCGACCCCCAGCGCCAGTGCCAGCGCCCCGATCCGGCCCACATGTCTGGCGCATCCCATTGCGGTGCTCATCGCGTCATCCCTTTCTTGAAAGTTGTCAGACCAGGACTGCGGGGTCCAGGAGGACTGCGGCCGGCGGGGCGGGCAGCGGTGGATCGGTCGGTGCGATGACACCCGCGCCGGTCAGCGTGGCCACCACCCGCGCGATGGCCTGCGTCACCCCGACGAGGACGTCGCCGGTGAACTGAACGGCCAGTTCGGTCAGGCCGGCCAGTGCGCTGATCAGGAAGATGTCCTGATCGACGATCGACTGCAACTGGTCGGTGATGGAGGTGACGAACCCGTCGAGGAAGTACGGGATCGATGCGAAGACCGTCCGGGCGCCCAGGGCGATATCGGTGCCGATATCGGGATAGCCGTACATCGCGATGGCGTCGTCGAGGGTCTGCTCGAGGTTCGGCCCCGGGTCGAGGATGCTCGTTGACTTGGTCTGCAGCGGCGCACCGTCGAAGTCCGAGCGCTGGGCGATCCCGAACAGGTCGACGATGGTGGGTGTGACGTCGGCGATGCTGTACGCCAGGTTCTGGTCGCCATCGTTGGTGTCATCGCCCTCGATGTCGAACATGACGAACGATGACGTCTCGTTCGGGGACTGGAAGCCGTGGCCGAAGCCGACCGACTCCTGATGGCCGTGGTCGGTGGTGACGATCACCGTCCACTCCTGGCCGGGGTTGGCGGTTTCCCAGCTGTCGATGGCGTCCAGGATGGCCTTGATGTTCTCGCTGGTGTTGATGACAGCGGCTTCGTATTCCGGTGACCCGCCACCGTGGAGATGGCCGGCTTCGTCGACGCCCACCTGATAGGAGAAGACGAAGGCCGAGTCGGTACCGGCCGTGGTGTTGATCAGGTCGATCGTCCTGGCGGCGACCTCGTCGTCGGTGTCCTCCCAGGTGTTGGTGAACTCGACGAATTCGTTGATATCGGCCGGGTAACCGCCGGCGGCGCCGATATCGTTGATGTACTGCCAGTTGGCGACCACCGCGGTGGTGACATCGGGCTTGTTGTACTCGATCAGATTGAACGCCGTCGGCCAGGCGTCATAGGGGGCCGGGTCGAACAGATTGTTGATGACGCCGGTCTTGTCGTCCCAGGCCCCGGTCAGAATCGTCGTCCAGGACGGACCGGAGATGGTGGTGTGGCCCACCAGGCTCGTTGCGCCGGTGATGCCGCCGTCCATCAGCGCCCTGAACCCGCTGTCGGGTTGGTCGTAGGTGTACGCGAGGATCTTGCTGAGGTTGGTCCCGTCGGTGCCGATCAGCAGGACGTGGGTCGGGGTGTCGGCGACCTGGGCGGCCGCGGCTGCCGCCGGCACGGTGCGGCGGGTGTTCGTCGCCGACGCGGTGACGGTGACCGCGCTGGCCGGGGGTACCGGCAGGGCCGGGATCGGCAGGACCGGCAACGCCGGGGCCGGCGCGGGGGCCGGGGCCGCGGGGGCGGGCTCCGCGACGGGGAGTGCCGCGGCGGCCACCTGCACTGCCGCGGTGGTGGCGGCCGGGGCTTGGACGGCTGCCGGGGCCTGGATCGGGCCCGGGTTCTGTGGGCGGGCGGGGATTGACTCCGGTGGTGCCGCGACCGCCTGGGCGCGTGGAGCCAGGGCGGATGGGATCGCGACGGGTACATCCGCGGGCTGATTGCGCAGCGCCGCGCGCGGGCGCACGTTCTTCTTCACCGTCGTGGTGGTGGATGGGCCGGCGGCGGCTGCCCCCCTGGCAGCGGCCGCTGCCGCGGCGGCGACCGGTTTGGCGGCACGGACCCTGGACCGGTTCGCCGGGCCGGCCGTGCGCCCGGTATCGGCTGCCGACGCGCCGGACGTTGGAGCGGAGTCGGATGCGGACGGTTCGGCGCTGGCGACGGCTGTCGCGGCCGCCGAAGCGCCGCCGGCCACCACCCCCGCGACCGCGACCCGGAGGCAGACCTGCTTGATCGACGTCATCCTGGGTTCCCCATCCTTGGCCGACACATGGATAGATAGTGAAGATAGTGGTTATTCAGGGTTTTCACAGACAATTAACATTTTCGGCGTCGCCAGTGCCCGCACCGCCGAGGGATTCGGGCACGAGGCCTTTCGGCCCGGGTGTCCACGGACCCCGGAAGGTACCCTCCGGCCATGGAAACTGTGGAGGTCTTCGCGGACGTTCTGTGTCCGTTCACCCACGTGGGACTGCACACGCTGCTCGACCGGCGCGGCGAGCGCGGCCTGGATGGTCCGCGACTCCGTATCCGGGCCTGGCCGCTGGAACTCATCAACGGTCATCCGCTCGATCCGCATCATGTCGAGGCGGAGATCGCCGCCCTGCGCGCGTCCATCCGGCCCGACCTCTTCTCCGGGTTCTCCGTCGAGACCTTCCCGAAGACGTCCATGTCTGCGTTTGCGCTCAGTGCCGCCGCCGACCGCACCGAAGACCCGGTTTTGATCGAGACCGTCGGCATGGCGCTGCGTGACGCGGTGTTCGAAAAGGGTCTCGATATCGGGCAGCCGCACGTGGTGGCCCAGATCGCCAACCGGTTCGGACTGGACGCCCTCGACCCCGACGCGACCACCGCGGCCATTCGGGCCGACTGGGCCGAGGGCAAGAGCCGCGGTGTGATCGGATCCCCGTACTTCTTCACCAGCGGGTCCGGGGAATGGTTCTGCCCGGCGTTGGCGATCAGCCGCGATGACGTCGGCAACTTCATCGTGGCCTGGAAACAGGGCAACGACGCGTTCGTCGACAGCGTCTTCGGCGCCGACTGAGGTCGGCAGTGATGGTTGGGGTCGGCAGTGGTGATTGGATTAGGCAGCGATGGATGACCGGGCGCCGGACGACGCGGAACTGCGGCGGTGGCGTCGGCACCTGGCCAATGAGCGCGCCGAGGCTGCGGTGTACCGGGATCTGGCTGAGAGATACGACGGCGAGGAGCGGGAGATCCTGGCCGCCAT
>JAHZJY010000365.1 GCA_022600695.1 Actinomycetes bacterium
GACAGGGCAGGTTGGCCAGTCCGGCGGCTTTGGCTTCGCGGATGCGGTCCTCGACGCGGGCGTGCTGGCGGTGGCGCAGTTCCAGGCCGGCCAGCTGTCCGGGCACGGCCCCCGGGGTGGTGTCGGTGATGAAGGCGGTGATGCGCATGCCGTCGATGTCGGTGAAGCGCAGCTGGGCCCCGGGGTGCGGGCGTTCTTTACGCAGGATCAGCCGGGTCCCGGGCGGCCAGGTCGACAGGTTGACCAGGGACGTGGCCTCGGCGACCCACGCCCCGTCGCGCAGGTCGCCGCTGGAGTCGATGGCCGGGTACCAGCCGTTGGCGAGGCTGAGGGTGTCCACGGCGTCCCAGACCCGGGCATCGACGGGGAACCCGAAGGAGAACCCGACACCGCGATCACGGCAGGCCTGGGCGAACTTATGGGTGGCCCCGGCTGAGTCGCAGCGCACCACCACCCCCGGCTCGCTGTCGGCATCAGCGGTGGGGCGCCACCGGTCGGGCAGCGAGGCCAACGCCTGTTCCAGGACGGTGATGTGGTCGGCGGCGGTGTTGGATCCGGCGTTGCCTTTGCGCAGTAGCCCGGCCAGGGCTTCGCCGCCGGCGATCTCGGGGCGGTCCAGGAACGCCAGCAGCGGGTGATGGCCGAAGGACTTCTTCCACGTCGGTGCCGCTTGGGCTTTGTTGTCGGAATGGTCGATGACCAGAGTGGCGTCGATGTCGATGTGCAGGGGCTGACCCGCTTGTGGGGCGGCCCCGGCCGCCCAGGCCGCTGCCCGCGCGGCGGCGCGGGCGCCGCGGATCTTCGGCAGGTGCGCGGCGTCGATGCGCTCATCGACGAGTCGCCACATGGTCGTCGTGGAGGCTTTGGCCCCGAACACGTGCTCGCGGTCCCCGCACAGTTGCCCGATGCCGTCGATGCAGTCCGCCCCGTCGGCGACCGCCGCGGCCAGATCGGCGAACACCGCCCCCGGCGCGTAGATCCACGGCCCCTTGTAGGTATCGGCCAACACCTCTGTGACCTGCGTCGACAGTCCGGTCAGATCGGCCAGTTCCCGCAACAGCCCCATCCCGGCGTGCGACACCACCCCGCGTCCATCCGCAGAGACTTTCACCCGCCGCGCCGCCGCGATATCCTTCACTTGCGAAGTGCCTTCCCGCTGGACGATCGAGCCGTAGAGAAGTCCGATTATCCGTTGCAGGACAGGCGCTTTCGCTTATCAACACCCAGTTACGTCGACATTCCGCGAAAAATCTGGGCTAGCATGAATATGTGACAACGCTTCTAGATCTTGATCCGTATGTGGCGGTCACCGAGCCGCTTCCCCCGGTCGGTGATGACCGATTGCGGGCTCTACTGGCCTGGGCGGTACTGGCGCCCTCACCGCACAACACCCAGCCCTGGGCTTGGTCGGTGGCCGACGGTGTCATCGAGTTACGTATCGACACCTCGCGGTTGTTGGGGGTCTGCGATCCCGACGGCCGCGAGGCGGTCATCGGATGCGGAGCGGCACTGGAACACCTGTTGCTGCGTCTCGGTGTGGAGCCGGTGGCGCTGATCGTCGAGGAGTTGCCCGACTCGGGGGACGGCGTCCTACTGGCGCGGGTGCGCATCGGGTCCGGCGAGCCCTACGGCCATCGCCCCGACCTGGTTTCGGCGATGGCCGCGCGCCGCACCAACCGCACGGCGTATCACGGCAACCCTATGGACTCGGCGCTGCGCTCGACCCTGTCCCAGACAGGGGAACCCTTCGGGGTCGAGTGCACCTGGCTGCAGGATTCCGACAGCCGTGAGACTCTCGTGACGCTGATCATGGCCGCCGACCGCGAGCAGATGTCCTCGGCGGAGTTTCGCCGTGAACTTGCCCAGTGGATCCGCCCGAAAAATTCCTCCAGCCCCGACGGCATGCAGGCCGATCTGCTCGGTCAGCGCGGAATCGCCGCTTACGTCGCGCCGCTGGCCGTGCGGACTTTCGACATGGGCAAGCTGCAGGCCGCCCGCGACGGCGAACTCGCCTCGGGTTCACCGGATCTCGCGGTGGTCTGGACGCCGACCGATGACACCGGCGCGTGGCTGGCAACCGGGCGGGCTCTGGCTCGCTTGACGCTGGAGTCCCAGGCTGCCGGGCGAGCGTCGGCCTATATGAACCAGCCCTGCGAGATTCCCGCTATGCGCGAGCAGTTGGCTGAGGCGCTGGGTATCCCGGGGCATCCCCAACTGGTTCTCCGACACGGGCAGGCTGAGTCGGTACACCCAGCAAGCCGGTTGCCCGTCTCGCAGGTGCTGCGGCCCTGACGAGCGGCGGCCTCCGGAAGGCGCGGCGGTGCCGCGGGCCATCTCGCCGGAGCGGTGAACATTCCCGTTCAACAGCCGAACTTCGCCGACCGGGTCGCCGGGACTCGACCCTGCGGCGACGTATGCGGTGTACGCCTGCCGGAGCAGTAAACGCTCGCGCACAGCCCGTCGCCGAGATGCAGGCAGCGTGGTATCACTGGCGTTTACGAACTCGACGGCGGCACAGTCGCCTGGGCGGCTGCCGGGCAGCCCTTGACGCGATAGGGTTCGGCCCCCGCCGGGCCCGTAGATTTGGCCGGGTGAGCGACAAACCCTTGTCGGCGCCGTCCTGGCCGACATGCACGATGAGTGGCAGGCCGGCGACCGTTGCTATCTCTCCGAAACATCTATGGCGCTGCTCTTCCCCGACAGCGATAATGCTCTCGTCGCCGCAATCAGCGGCGGCCAGTAGACACCGACGAACTCGACGTCGAAGCCCACCACTCCACGGGACTCTGCCCAGGTCATTCAGCCGGAAAAAGCTGCTGCGCTTCTCCTGCTGCTGGATCGTGCGCTCGCCGGTGCGGTCGATCAGATCCGTGGTGGCGATGAGCATCCGGTAGGAGAACACCTTGCGGCCGGA
>JAHZJY010000366.1 GCA_022600695.1 Actinomycetes bacterium
CCCGGAGTGCCGCGGACGAAGGATTTCAGCACCATGTCGAGGAAGCGCCGCGAGGTGGTGAGCTCGGACTCCAGCAGGACCCCGGACAGGAACGGGCGCAGTACCCGCTCCATCAGCGTGCGATCCGCACCGGCCCGGCGCAGTGCCTCCTCGGTGGTCACGTCGGGTTCGCGGTGCAGCGATGCGGCGGACCGGACGGCCCGGGAGACGGCGTAGGCGCCGAAGCGGGCCGTCGACACCGGTGAACCGATCCGCGCCAGCAGCGACGGGACGGCCCAGGAGGGCTCGCGGCGTGGATCGGCGACGCGGTCCACCCGACGGTGCCCGCCCCGGCTGATCACGATGCGCGCACCCGCGATGAAGGGCTTGAGGTCCAGGGCGTCGTGGTCGAGGACACGAGCGCCCTCGGGGTAGGCCGGGTTGTAGAGCTGGAAGCCGCGATCGAAGCGGTAACCATCGACGAGGTCGGTGCGCATCCGTCCACCCACGCCATCGGAGGCCTCGAGCACCGTGACCTCGACACCGTGCCGGTTGAGGTGACGGGCGGCGGCCAGGCCACTCAGCCCTGCTCCGACGACGATGACGGCCATGGCGCCAAGGCTAGCCGGGTCACCGGCCCAACCCGACTGCCCGGCTCCTCAGCCGGCTGGCGCCGTCATCGTCACCGCGCCCAACCCGACTGCCCGGCTCCTCAGCCGGCTGGCGCCGTCATCGTCACCGCGCCCAACCCGACTGCCCGGCTCCTCAGCCGGCTGGCGCCGTCATCGTCACCGCGCGACGATCACCGGCATCCGGGCCGCGTGGATCACCGCGGTGCTCACCGACCCGAGCAGCATGCCGGCGAAGCCGCCCCGCCCGCGGCTGCCCACCACCAGAAGCTGGGCCGATTCGGCCTGCTCGAGCAACTGATGGGCCGGCCGGTCGGCAACGACCACCCGGCGCACCAGCACATCGGGATAACGCTCCTGCCAGCCCGCCAGCCGCTCGCTGAGGGTCGTCTCGCCCACCGCCTGCAGCTGTGACCAGTCCACACCGGGAAACTCGAATACCCCGGAGTCACTCCAGGCATGTACGGCCACCAGGTCGACACCACGGAACGACGCCTGCTCGAACGCGATCGCCACGGCAGTGTCGGAGGCCGGTGAGCCGTCCACCCCGACGACCACCGGCGCCTGGGACGGATGCGGCATCAGCGGATCCTCATCGTGGATGATCGCCACCGGACACTTCGCGTGGTGCACCAGGCCGGTACTGATGGATCCCAGCAACCCGCGGGCAAACGCACCGCGGCCCCGGGAACCCACCACGATCAGTTGCGCCTCGGTCGACAGGTCGGCCAGCACCGGAACCGACGACCCGGCGACCATATCGGTGCTCACCTCGACCGGGGTGCCACCGCCGGCCTCCTGCACCGTCTTCAGGGCGGCGTCGAGCAGCAGCCGCCCCTCCTCCTCCTGCCATTCCGCATAGCCGGCGGGCATCGGCACTTCCGGGAAGGCCATCACAGCCGGCGGGGTCAGGACGTGAACAAGCTTGAGGGCGGTACCGCGCCGGGCGGCGTCACGCGCCGCCCAGTCGACTGCCACCTTCGACGCCGACGACCCGTCCACACCCACAACGACCGGCGCAGTGCTTGCCGCAGTTGACATTTCGCTCCTCTTCATCGCGTTCTGTAGTTTAAGGTTCCGGGTTCCGCACCATCAGGGGCCTTGGACCCTATCGTTGCGCCAGAATGCCCGATCGGCCCCGGACTTGCCGAATACCCGCACCGACGTGACATATCGTCGAACTCATGATCAGCGAGCACCGGTTCGGCGAACAATCCGAGGTGATTGATTCCGGTCAGCGGGTGCGGATCGATCCGCGTTTCCACGACGGCGTCCTGTTCGACCTCGACGGAGTCATCACCGACACCGCCTCGCTGCACGCCACGGCCTGGGCGGGCATGTTCGATGAGTACCTCAGCCGCCGGCCGAGATCTGGCGCCGAGAATCATGGTCCGTTCACCCCCGCCGACTACCGCCATTTCATCGACGGTAAACCGCGTTACGACGGCGTGCGGGATTTTCTGGCGTCCCGCGGGGTCTCGTTGCCGTGGGGCAGCACCGCAGACTCCGCCGCGCTGGAGACCGTCTGCGGCCTCGGCAACCGGAAGCAGGAACTCTTCACCGCGGCAATCGCCGCCGGAGTGCCGGTTTTCGGCTCCACCGTCGCGCTGGTCCGACAGCTCATCGAGGCGGGCGTGCGGGTGGCGGTTTTCTCGGCCAGCCGAAACTGCGCGACCGTGCTGGCATCGGCAGGGGTCTCGGAGCTGTTCGAGGCCCGGGTCGACGGCGTGGTCGCCGACGAACTCGACCTCCCCGGTAAACCGGACCCCGCCATGCTGCTGGAGGCGGCCCGACGGCTCGGCATCCGGCCGGGTCGCGCGGTGGTGGTCGAGGACTCCGAAGCCGGGGTGATCGCCGGGCGCGCCGGCGGTTTCGGCCTGGTGATCGGCGTCGACCGCAGCGGGGCGGCCGGCCCTCGGCTGCAGGAGTGCGGCGCCGACGTGGTGGTCGGCGACCTCGCTGAGGTGCTGGTGCGCAGCATCGATCGACGGATGTCCAGCCTTCCGGATGCGTTGGCCTCGTTCGACCAACTCGCCGGGGTGGTGGGAGCACGGCGCCCGGCGATCTTCTTCGACTTCGATGGCACGCTGTCCGATATCGTCGATGATCCCGCCGCCGCCGGCCTGGTGCCGGGGGCCGGCCGGGCCCTGCAGTCGCTCGCGGCGCTGTATCCGGTCGCGGTGCTGTCCGGACGCGATCTGGAAGACGTTCGGTCCAGGGTCGGCCTACCCGGGCTGTGGTATGCCGGCAGCCACGGATTCGAGATGGTCGGACCGGACGGCACCTATCACCGCAACGAGACCGCGTCGGCGGCCATTCCGGTCCTGGCCGATGTGGCCGCGGAACTCACCGAGCGGCTGGCCCCGATTTCCGGAGTCAGGGTGGAGCACAAGCGATATGCCGTCGCGGTGCACTATCGCAACGCCGCGCCGGAGTCCGCGACGGCGGTCACGGCCGCGGTACACGACGTCGGAAGCCGCAACGGCCTCAAGGTGACCTCGGGCCGCAAGGTTGTTGAGCTGCGTCCGAACCTGGACTGGGACAAAGGCAAGACCCTGCAGTGGATCGTCGACCAGGTGACCGGCGAGGAGCCGTTGCTGCCGATCTTCGTCGGCGATGACCTCACCGATGAGGACGGGTTTGATGCGGTCCTGCACGACGGGGTCGGAATCGTCGTGAGTCACGTCGAGGACGGCGACCGGGCGACCGCCGCGCGGTTCAGCCTGACCGACCCGGACCACGTCCGTGAGTTCATCGAGAAACTGGTCGCGCAGTGCGATATCGACCGTCAGATGATGTCCAGCCCCTGGTCTTTCACTTTCGGCGGGTACCTCCCCGACCAGGAGCGGCTCCGCGAGGCGCTGTGCGCGGTCGGCAACGGCTACCGGGCCACCCGCGGTTGCGCCCCGGAATCCGACGCCGGGACGTTTCACTACCCCGGCACCTACGCCGCCGGTCTCTACAACCGGCTCGGCGACACGGTGTCCGGTATGGCGATCGAGAACGAGAGCCTGGTCAACCTGCCGAACTGGCTGTCGCTGAAGTTCCGCATCGACGGCGGCGACTGGTTCGACCCGGACTCCGCGGAATTGCTCTCCTATCGCCAGAACATGGACCTGCGGCAGGCCGAACTGACCCGCGAATTCCGGTTCCGCGACCCGGCCGGACGGACCACCAGCGTGGTCCAGCGACGTATCGCCGCCATGCACTTACCGCACGCCTGCGCCCTGGAGACGACGCTCTTCGCCGAAGACTGGTCGGGCACTGTCGAATTCCTGTCGATGATCGACGGCGATGTGCGCAACTCCGGGGTGCAGCGCTACCGAGCGCTGTCCGATGACCATCTGGTCGCCACCTCCACGACAGAGCTCACCGACGACTCGGCGCTGCTGGTGTGCGAGACGGTGCAGTCGCGGGTTCCGATCGCGATCGCGGCCCGCACCACGGTGTGGCGGGGCGGAGCCGCGGCGACCGCCGATATGCGCTTCGTCGACGAGCCGCGGCGGGCCGGCCACGACGTGGTGGTGCGGGTCGACGCCGGCGAATCGGTCACCGTCGAGAAGATGGCCGCCATCTTCACCGGCCGTGATCAGGCCATCTCCGAGCCCGGGGATGCCGCGACCCGACTGCTTTCCCAGCTGGGCCGATACGGGGAACTTCGGGACGGTCACATCCGGGAGTGGGCACATCTGTGGGAACGCTTCGATATCGCCTTCGAGGACAACCCCGACGCGCTCCGGGTGGTCCGACTGCACATGATGCAGTTGTTGCAGACCGTGCCCAACCGCGCCGAGGATCTCGATGCCGGGGTACCCGCCCGCGGTCTGCACGGGGAGGCCTACCGCGGCCATATCTTCTGGGACGAGTTATTCGTCTTCCCAGTGCTCAACCTCCGGTCCCCCGTCACCACCCGCTCCCTGCTGCGTTACCGGTTCCGTCGGCTGCCGGAGGCCCGCCGAGCCGCCCGGGAGGCCGGGTACGCCGGTGCGATGTTCCCGTGGCAATCCGGCAGCGACGGCCGCGAGGAGAGCCAGAAGTTGCACCTGAACCCGAACTCCGGCCGCTGGAACCCGGATGCCAGCGCCCGCGCGCATCACATCGGGATCGCGGTGGCCCACAACGTGTGGCAGTACTACCAGGTGACCGGCGATCTGCGCTATCTCATCGAGAACGGCGCGGAGATGCTCGCCGAAATCGCCCGGTTCTGGGTGAGCCGCGCGGAGTTCGACCAGACCAAGGGCCGTTATGTGATCCGCGGCGTCATCGGGCCCGACGAGTTCCATTCCGGCTATCCGGATCGACCCTATGACGGTATCGACAACAACGCCTACACGAACGTGATGGCGGTGTGGGTGATCGTGCGGGCACTGGACGCACTGGACGCACTGCCGTTGCGCAATCGGCTGGATGTGATGGAGACCCTCGGTATCCGGGGCCGCGAACTGATGCTGTGGGACGAGGTGAGCAGGCGGATGTATGTGCCGTTCCACGCCGCCCCCGGGGACGGCCCGGAGCCCGATCGACTGGTGATCAGCCAGTTCGAGGGTTACGCCGATCTGTTGGAACTGGACTGGCACGGCCTGCGTGAACGGCACGGCAATATCCAGCGGCTGGACCGGATCCTGGAGGCCGACAACGACAGCGTGAACCGGTACAAGGCCTCCAAACAGGCCGACGCGCTGATGCTTTTCTATCTGCTGTCGGCCGACGAGTTGCGGGAGATGTTCGCTCGCATGGGATATCGGTTCACCCCCGAGCAGATCCCCAGGACCGTCGAGTACTACGTGCATCGGACCTCACACGGCTCGACACTGAGCGGGGTGGTGCATGCCTGGGTGCTGGCCCGGGGTAACCGCAAACGCGCGATGCGGTATTTCCAGCAGGTGCTGGCCTCCGATGTCGCCGATATTCAGGGCGGCACCACCGCAGAGGGCATCCACATCGCTGCGATGGCCGGCAGTATTGACCTTCTGCAGCGGTGCTTCACCGGGCTGGAGACCCGCGCGGACCGGTTGATCCTCAACCCCGCCTGGCCGGAAAGCCTTGGTGCACTCCGAATGCCGATCTACTACCGGGGATACCGGCTGCATTTGACGGTCATCGGCCGCAGCGCCGAACTCAGCGCCGAACCGGTCGCCTGTCCACCCATCGAAGTGGAATGCCGGGGACAGGTCGAGACCCTCAAGCCGGGAACGTCGTTGTATTTCCAGTGACGCGGCGGGCATCGTCCGCTGCCCGCCCCAGTCGGACCAGCATCTGTGGATGGCCACTGGTCCCGAACACGTCGGCGCGCACCGCCGCCCGGATGTCGGGCAGTTCGAGGGGTTCAGTCATCGGGCAGCTGGCCAGCCCCATCGCGGTCGCCGAGAGCAGCACCAGGCTGGTGGCCTCCCCCGCACGCAACCGGGCGAGATCATCGTCGGTCTCGGTACCCAACGCGATGACGACGGCGTTGTCCTGCCGTAGTTCGGGATCGATCTGGCGCAACATCACCCCGGCGCGTGCGGCGCGCGCTCCCATCAATGCGATATCGCCCCACGGGACCGGCCAGGAGGCATAGGCGCGACGGTCGGTCCGGCGGCGGGCGATCGCCGCGGCCAGCGTCATGTCCAGTTCGCCCGGGGACTGCGGAATGACCTCGACGGCAGCCAGGTGGTTGGGTTCGACAGGGTCCGGTAAACGACGGACCCTCGCCCGCCAACCCATTGCGGCCAGCGCGACAGCGCAGTGATGCAGTGCCGCACCGCAACTCAGCAGTATGTCGCGCCGGTCGGGGTCGTCTCGCGGTGGTGAGCAGCCGGGATCGACGTAGAGATCAACCCGGTCCGGGCCGACCTGCCAGTTCCAGGGCTGCGCATCGTTCACCGACGGAGCCCGCGTGGCCAGGGCGAGAACTCCACGAAGGGTCTCAGCGTCCGGAAACTCCGCGCTCATGGCCGTCGGCCTCTGGTCATGGGCCCACTGTGGTCGAGTCCGTGACGGTACCGACAGAGACGGAAGTCCCCAACCCACAGGACGTCCGGGACGATTTAGACGGGGGTGAACTCGGAGATGAGCCAACGGCCGTCGGAGTTCACCAGAGTCACCATGACGCTACTGGTGGCCAGGGCCGGGGTGGGCCGATCCGTGCTGGTGGTGACCTGGTTGACGAAGACCAGCACTTCGGCCCGGCCGGGCCGGATCTGCGACACGGCCGCACGCGCGACGTTGGCCTCGGTCTTGACGCCCTTACCCCTGGTCGCCGGCGCGACCACCTTGTCGGTGAAATCGTCGTAGTAGCCGAGGAACGGCTCGGTCAGGTGCGACTTGGCGTCGGCCAGATCCTGGTCGAGGTTCTCCGGTGAGTAGGACAGCAGTGCCTCGGTGCCCTCCTTGGCGGCGGAAACGACCTGCTGTTGCGCGGCGGCGTCGGTGAGCCGGTCCGGGCGATACAGCCACCAGTAGACCGAGCCGGCCGCGACCGCAGACACCAGCAGCAGCGTCGCGGCCAGCACCGACACCGGGCGGGCCCGGCACCAGTTCACGACGCGGCGCGCCGGTGGGTCGACCGGAACCGCGATGCCGGGTGGGCTCTCGACAGCCGTCGGGGTCTCGGCGTCCTCCGCGGCGGGCTTCTCAGGCGAACTCATGGCACAAACTCCACATCCGACATTTTCCAGGTGTCACCGTCGCGGGTCACCGTCACGCTCATCCGCCACGGCCGGGGGTCTTCTTTCGCACCGCTGGCATTGGTCACCTTGGAACTCGCCGCCACCAGCACCACGGCGCTGCCGTCGCGCACCGACTGCAGCGCAGCGGCGCTCACCGAGCCTTTGGTAGTCGCCTGGGAATCGACCGCAGTCTGGACGAAATCGTCGGCGTCGCGGGCGAACTCATCGCGAAACCGCCCGCTGGACAGGTCCAGTACCCGCGCGACATCGGCTTCGGCGCGGGTGTGGTCGATCGACAGCAGTGCCACGACACCGTCGCGCGCCGCGTCGACGGACGCCCGGTCCTCCGCGCGCTGCGCAGCGACCCGGCCGTGCTGACCGACCATCAGGGCGGTCAACGTCAGCCCGGCGCCGATCAGCAGGGCGATCACCGCCAATCCCACGGTCCGCCAGGACCACAACCGGGACCGGCCGGGCAGACCGCCGGTATCGGGTCCATCGGCCACGTCGGCGGGCGGCCCATCGGGGTCTGACTCGTCGACAACCGAGCCTGCCGCTTCGGCGCGCCGCAGCCGTGCGGCCCGGGCTTTGGCCCGCTCCGCGTCGGCCCTGGCGTCCGCTTCGGCGGCCTCCGCCTCAGCGAGTTCGGCCAGCACGTCCGTCGAACCGTCATCGCCGGCGTTCACGGGCGATCACCTCCTGGACCCCGAAACCGCCGAGTCTAGTGGCGGCCTTCTGCCAGACTCTGTAACCATGCGGCGCCACCGGTTCGGCATGACCATCACCATGGTGGCCGCTTGCCTCGGGACCGCCGCACCTGCCACGGCCGAGGCGCCGGTATTGCATGACGTCACCTACACCGTCTACACCGACAGCCCGTTCTTCGCTGAGATCTACTACCGGGACAGCGAACCGGCCACCTACGCCGACTACAGCCACAACCCGTACCTCTTCAGCCCGAAAGCGGAAGCTGAACTGGGACCCGACAAACCCTGGGTCCTCAACGTCAAGCTGGCGAAGCCGCAGTACTGGGCCATGGTCCTGGGCACCTCCGGTCGATCCCCCAACCCACCGAACTTCCACTGCACGCTGGCGGTGGACGGCGCGGTCGTGGCGACCGACTCCGGGGCGAAGGGCGCACTGTGCTCGATGCGGCACTGGTGATACCCGACGCGGCACCGCCTGATCGGGCGCCGCCGGCAACGGGTCAGGCGTTGCCGCCGCGAGCCCAGACGGGATGATTGTTCGCGAAGGAGCAGGTCAGGAACTGCCCGTCGGGCGCCTGGGCGACGGCGTTCTCGTATCCCTCGCAACTGGCGTTGAGCTCTTTGACGCCCATCATCGGCGGGGAGCGGAAATACCGCGGCTCGTAGCGTCGTGGCGCACCGCAGAACACCAGCCGCCCCCACGATGTCGTTCCGAACACGTAGGAGGCGGTGTCCACGCACGGCGCGCCGAGGACCACGGCGGGTTTGACGCCGGGGGTGCAGAAGGCGTCGTTGCACTCGCCGGCCGCCGCCGGGGCGGGTGCGGCCAGTCCGGCGGCCATCAGCACAACGGCAGCGGCTACGGTCGATCGCACCGGCTCACTGTCCCATATCGGCATCGGTGCGGTCCGGCGGTCAGGGAAGATTCGGACCGGGAAGTCGCCCGGTGGGCGCGACGAGCGAGAGGAGGCGGCCGGTGGCGGACCAACCCGATGACGAACTCGCGCGCGCCGCTGAAGCCGAGGCCGCAGCCGCGGAGGCCAGGGCCGAGGCGGCCCGCGCCCGGGCCGACGAGTTGCGGCGCACACTGCACGCCCGCGAACCAGCCCCCCAGGAGAACCCGGCCGAGGTGGTACCCCCGCCCCGGCCACGCCCTGGTCGGCAGACCATCGCCGCGCTGACCGCCGTCCTGGTCGGCGTCGCCCTACTGACCGCAACCGGCTGGATGACCTGGCAGCACCGGCAGCTGGCCGAGAACCACCAGCGCACCGCCGAGTACGCCGCGGCCGCCCGACAGGGTGTGATCAACCTGATGTCGATCGACTACGCCACCGCGCAGGACAGCGTGCAGCGGGTCCTCGACGGGTCGAGCGGCAGGTTCCGGGACAACTTCGCCGAGACGGCAGAAGATTTCGTCGCCGCCCTGCAGGATGAGAAGATCGTCACCAAGGCCACCGTCAACGACGCCGCGGTGGAATCCATGACAGCTGACTCCGCCGTCGTACTCGTCTCGGCCACGTCCCGTCGCGAGGGCCGGCAGGCGCCGGCCGACCAGCAACAGCCGCGACTGTGGCGGATCGTGCTGAACATGGTGCGCGAGGACGGCCAGATCAAAATGTCCGGCGTGGAGTTCGTCTGACCGTGAGCAGTCCACAGCCGAAGTGGCGCCGGTTCGCCGCGGCGGCCGCCGACCGGCATGGCGCGCCGGCCGGCGACTACCCCGATCTGTGGCAGTGGTCGGTGGACAACCCGGCGCGGTTCTGGCGAGCGGTGTGGGAGTTCTTCGATATCCGTTCGGTCACCGGCCCCGGGCCTGGTGATACCGGAGTCCTGGCCGAGGCCACGATGCCCGGCGCCCGGTGGTTTCCCGGGGTGACGCTGAACTACGTCGACCAGGTGCTGCGGCACGCCGCCAGACCCGGCGCGGCCATCGTCGGCGTCGACGAGGACGGGACCCGAACCCGGATTGACTGGTCGCAGCTACCGGGCCGGGTCGGCGCGGTGGCAGCTGAATTGCGCCGTCTCGGGGTGCGGCCCGGTGACGGTGTCGTCGCCTACCTGCCCGATGTCGCCGAGGCGACGGTGGCATTCCTGGCGACCGCGGCCGTCGGTGCGGTGTGGTCCTCCTGCGGACAGGATTACGCAGCCGAAGGGGCGGCGGCCCGCCTGGGTCAGCTCGGGCCGAAGGTGCTGTTCAGCTGCGACGGCTACCGGCTGGGCGGGCGGTGGATCGACAAACGGCAGGACACCGCCGACTTGCTGGACCTGCTGACCCCGGCGGCCGGCAGCGGGGTGCCGTCCCTGGTGCCGCTCGACGGAGAGGCCTATCACCGCCTGATCGCCGAACCCGTCGACCCGGTCGTCACGCCGGTGCCGTTCGACCATCCGCTCTGGGTGCTGTTCACCTCCGGCACCACCGGCCGGCCCAAAGGTATCGCGCACGGACACGGCGGCGTCGTACTCGAGCATCTGAAAGCCGGGGTCCTGCACGCCGACCTGGGTCCGGATGACGTCTTCTTCTGGCAGACGGCGCTGAGTTGGATGATGTGGAACTTCCGGCTGGCAGGTCTGCTGTGCGGGGCGACGGTGGTCGGCTACACCGGCCACCCGATGTACCCCGACGCCGACCGGTTGTGGGGGTTGCTCGAAACCGAAGGAGTCACCTTCTTCGGAACCAGCCCCGGGCATCTGCAGGCCTCCCGCAAAGCGGCGCTGCACCCCGGCGCCCAGCATGATCTGAGTCGGCTGCGGACCCTCGGCAGCACCGGCTCGCCGCTACCGGCCGACCTGTTCGAGTGGGTCACCGCCGAGGTGGGCGAGGACGTCGAGGTGTCCTCGATCAGCGGCGGCACCGATGTGGTGACCGCTTTCGCCGGGGGTACCGCGGGAGTGCCGGCGCGACCGGGCGAACTGGCCACCCGCTACCTGGGCGTCGACCTGCACAGCTGGTCGCCGGATCGGCGGCCGCTGATCGATGAGGTCGGCGAGTTGGTGATCACCACCCCGATGCCGTCCATGCCGATCAAATTCTGGAACGACCCCGACGGTTCCCGTTACCGCGCAGCCTATTTCGATCACCCATGGGCCGGCGGCCCCGCGGATGACCGGTCCGAATCACCGGACCCCGGTGTGTGGCGACACGGTGACTGGGTGACCCTCACCGAACGCGGATCGCTGATCATCCACGGACGCAGCGATGCCACCCTCAACCGCAACGGCATTCGGATGGGTTCAGCGGACATCTACGAGGTGGTGGAGAGCCTGGAGGCCGTGACAGAAGCCTTCGTGCTCGGCGTCGACGGTCCCGACGGGACCTACTGGATGCCACTGTTCATCACGCTGGCCCCCGGCCGCCGACTCGATGACGCACTGGCCGAACAGATCCGCACCCGGATACGGACCAGGCTCTCGCCGCGGCACGTGCCGGACGACATCATCGCCGCACCCGGCATCCCGCACACTCGCACCGGCAAGAAGCTGGAGGTGCCGGTGACCGCCATCATGGCGGGACACCCCGAGGTGTCGCTGGACCCCCGTGCGATCGACCGGCCGGATCTCATCGACTGGTTTCGTGAGCAGGCCCGTAACCGGGTAGACAGGAACCATGTCTGAGCCCGCACCCGCAGTCTTCATCACCGGAGCCGCCGCCGGGATCGGCCGGGCCACCGCACTGGCCTTCGCCCGGCAGGGCTACCGGGTGGGTGCCTACGATGTCGACCTCGCCGGCCTGGCGTCGCTGAGGGAGGCGATCACCGCGCTGGGCGGCGATATCGCGATAGGGCAGCTCGACGTCAGCGACGCAGCCGACTGGGCAGAGCAACTCGAGGCCTTCACCGGCGGGGCGGGGAGGCTGGACATTCTGGTGAACAATGCGGGCGTGCTGAGCTCTGGGCGCTTCGAGGACATCTCGTTGCCGACTCAGCGCCGGATGGTCGATATCAACGTCTACGGCACGATGGCCGGCCTGCACACCGCGTTCCCCTACCTGCGTGGCACCCGAGGGGCGCAGGTGGTCAACCTCTGCTCGGCATCGGCGATCTACGGGCAGCCCGAACTCGCCACCTACTCGGCCACCAAATTCGCCGTCCGCGGGCTCACCGAAGCCCTCGAACTGGAATGGCGCCGCCACGATATCCGGGTGATCGCGATGTGGCCGCTGTTCGTCGCGACCGCCATGGTCGACGGCTTGGCCACGGGCAGCACCAAATCGCTCGGCGTCCACCTCACCGCCGAGGACGTCGCCGCCGAGATCTATGCGGCCACCCACCCGAACCGAACCTGGTTGGCGAAGGTGCATTACCCGGTGGGCCGGCAGGCCAGGGTGTTCGCCGCCCTCGCGCAGGCGTCACCGAACTGGGTTCAGCGGCTGTTGAACAAAACGATTTCGCACACCTGAGGACCCCGGCCGGGGATCAGCTGATCGAGCTGGCGGGCACCCGTTGCGGCTGTTGATTCTGGACGAAGGACGAACACAGCCCGATTTTGCTGGCCACGCAGGGGATGCCGTTGATGGTCGGCGTGTTCACCGGTGCCAGACACTCCGGGGTGTAGGGGTTACGTTCGAAACCCGCTGCGCAGGTCTGCGACGTCGCGGCAGGCGCCAGCCAGATCGACGAGCAGACGGCTGCCGACGCCAGTGCAGCACTGCTAGCAGCACCCGTCAGGGTGCGTACCAGAGTTTGCCACCGGGTTGCCATATTCGCCTTTCGCCTGCCTTCGATCCTACCCGCTAGCATCATCGCCATGTCACAACCGCTGCCCTACCCCGGCGAAGCCGCCCCGTCCCGCCCCGGTCCGGCCCAGTGGATGGCCGCACTGGCACTGGTGATCGCCCTGATTGCCGCGGGGACAGCGGTGTGGGCACTGCTCAAGCCAGCACCGGCCCCTGAGCCGGTGGGCACTCCCGCGGCCGCCGACCCGAAGGCCACGGCGTGCGATGCGTTCTTGCTGGTCAGCCAGGGGGTCGCGATCCAGACCCGCAAGGACCTCGGGCCGGAGCCGGCGGCCCGGGAGGCTGTCGCGGCCAACGCCCGGCTCGCCATGGCGGGTGGCGCCGCCTACCTGCGGGACACCATGCCGTCGAACACCCCACCGCAGCTGGCCGAACCGATCACGACGTTCGCCGACCAGTTGCAGACCATCTCGCAGTACTACCTGGCCGGCCAGCTCAACGATGATCCCGAGCAGGCCGCCCGGCTGACGGCGGCCGACGAGACCACCAAAAAGCTCATCGAGCTCTGCCGGTAGCGGTCGGCATGGGATCGCCAGGACGTTCGGCGAGGCCAATCGGGTTGTTCGTCGCCGGGATGCTCGCGGCCGCGGCACCGGCTGCTGCCAGTCCGGATCTTCCCCCCACCGAACCCGTCCCCGGCCCGCCGGTCAGCGCCGTGGCCGCCCCGCCGCCGGCACCCCCGCCGGCCGGGATCGGCAATCCGCTGGCCCAGGCCGGCAACAACCCGGCCGGACCGTTCGGCCTGCCCGACCTCTCCGACTACGCCAGCAACCTGATCCTCGGCCAGAATCCGGCCCCGGCGGCCCCCGGAAACCCCGATCCAGCGGCCGTGCCCAGCCTCAACGCCTTCGATCCCGAGTACCTGCTGGCCCAGAACGAGGACCCCGCCGAGCCGGGCCGGGGCGTTATCGCCCCGGGCATGGGCCCCACGCCGGATGACCCGGGGACCGGACGTATCGCGTTCCTGCGCCGGCTCCACGAGATGTACCAGCACGGGACACTCGACGGCGCCCTGCTGGGCCAGGTTCCCCCGGAACAATGGGGCCAGGTTCCCCCGGAACAATGGGGCCAGGTTCCCCCGGAACAATGGGGCGAGCCGCCCACGGCAGAGCAGCCAGAGCCGTCCGAGGACCCCGCGGCGACGCCGCCGGGCGGCTGATCTCCCCGCGTGCGCTTCGCAGCCGATCCCTTCGTCGCGGCCACGGCGGCCGCGCTTGCCTGCTCACCCCTGCTCGTCTGACGTAAGTTCTAGCCGTGCGAGTCGACGGACGCGAGGTCACCGTTTCGGGAGACCTGCTGCAACCGCTGACCCGTCGCACCACCGATATCGTCCGCCTTGCGCTGTCCGGGGCGTTTCTGGCCGTCGTCGTCTTCAGCTCGATCATCACCCGCAGCGACTGGGTCGGACTGGAAACGTCCGTCTCGCGCATCGTCGGCGTGCTGACGCCCACCCAGTCCAACCTGGTCTACCTTGCCTACGGCATCGCGATCGTCGCACTACCGTTCGTGATCCTGATCGGGCTGATCGCCGGCCGGCAGTGGAAGCTGCTGGGCGCCTACGCGGCGGCCGGTTTCATCGCGCTGCTCTCGCTGTCCATCACCGGGGAGGGCATCGCCGCGCCGCGCTGGCACCTGGACCTCACCGAGCGGCTGTCGACGGTGCTGTCCCAATTCCTCGACGACCCCCGCTGGATCGCCATGCTCGCGGCCGTCCTGACGGTGTCCGGCCCGTGGCTACCGGCCCGGTGGCGCCGCTGGTGGTGGGGTCTGCTGCTGGCCTTCGTTCCGATCCACCTGATCGTCAGCGCGGTGGTTCCGGCCCGGACCTTGCTCGGCCTGGCAGTCGGATGGTTCGTCGGGGCGCTGGTGGTGCTGGTGGTGGGCACCCCGGCGCTGGAGGTCCCACTCGACGGTGCGATCCGGGCGCTGGCCCGCCGCGGGTTCGTCACCGATGCCCTGACGGTGATTCGCCCCGCCGGGCGGGGACCGCTGGAGCTCTCGGCCACCGACCAGTCCGGCCGGGACGGCATTCTCGAACTGTACGGCCCCAACCAGCGCAGCGGCGGAGCACTGCGGCAGTTCTGGCGCTGGCTTGTCCTGCGGGACAAGGAGACCGCGCCGCTTCAGATGTCACTGCACCGGGCCGTGGAACATCGCGCCCTGATGGTGATCGCGGTGGGCGAACTCGGTGTCGCCAACACCACCACGCTCAGCGTGGCCGCCCTGGACCGCGGCTGGACGCTGTTCGGGCACACCCCGCCGCGCGGAACCTCGCTGGACCGCCTCACCGACGGGGACGCGGCTGCTGCCGTCTGGGAATCCCTCGGCGTGTTGCACCGGCATCAGATCGCGCACGGGGATCTGCGACCCGGCGAGATCACCGTCGACGCCGGGACAGCCCTGTTCGGCGGCTTCGGCAATTCCGAGTACGGCGCCTCCGACGAACAGTTGCAGTCCGATATCGCCCAACTGCTGGCCACCACGGCGGACCGGTTCGGCCCCAAACCGGCGGTGCGAGCCGCCATCGAGACCCTCGGCACCGACCCGGTGCTCGACGCCTCACGCCGGCTGACCCGATCGGCGATGCCCGCCCGTATCCGCAACAGCCTGTCCGATGCCAAGGCGGTGATGGCCGCCACCCGGGACGAGGTGAAACTGCAGACCGGCGCCGCGGCGATCCAGACCGAGACCATCACCCGGTTCACCCGCAAACAGGTCATTCAGCTGGTCCTGCTGGTCGCCCTGGTCTACGTCGCCTACCCGTTCATCAGCACCGTCCCGGCCTTCGTCAGCGAGTTGCGTAACGCCAACTGGTGGTGGGCGCTGCTCGGGCTCGTGGTGTCGGCATCGACGTACATCGGCGCGGCGGCGGGTCTGTGGGCGTGCGCCAACGAGGTGGTCTCGTTCCGGAACCTGGTGATCATGCAGTTCGCGAACACCTTCGCCGCCACCACGACTCCGGCCGGGGTGGGCGGACTGGCATTGAGCACCCGATTCCTGCAGAAGTCCGGGCTGGGCGCGGTCCGGGCGACGGCCGCGGTGGCCGTGCAGCAGGCCGTCCAGGTGATCACCCACCTGGCGCTGCTGGTCCTCTTCAGCGTCGCCGCCGGGGCGTCGGCCGACCTGTCGCACTTCGTGCCGAAAGTGACCCTGCTCTACCTGATCGGCGGCCTGACCCTTGGCGCGGTGGGAACCTTCCTGTTCGTGCCGAAACTGCGGCGCTGGCTCGAAACCGCGGTGCGGCCCAAGATCAACGAGGTCGGCGGTGACCTGGTCGAACTGGTGCGGGAGCCGAAGCGGTTCGCGATCATCGTGTTGGGCAGTGCGACAACCACTCTCGGGATGGCTTTCACACTCTGGTGCAGTATCGGGGCATTCGGTGGTGGAACCACCTTCGTGACGGTCACAGTGGTGACGATGGTCGGCGGAACGCTGGCGGCCGCAGCGCCCACGCCCGGCGGGGTCGGCGCGGTGGAAGCCGCTCTCATCGGCGGACTGGCCGCGTTCGGGGTTCCCACCGCCATCGCCGTGCCCTCCGTGCTGCTCTACCGGGTGCTCACCGTGTGGCTGCCGGTGTTCGCGGGCTGGCCCATCATGCGCTGGCTCACCGCGAAAGACATGATCTAGCCCGGACCGCGAAGGGACCCCCGATGAACCAGTGGCATGACCTCACCGGGCACGTCGCCCTGGTGACCGGCGGTAACAGCGGAATCGGGCTCGGAATGGCCCGCGGGCTGCACCGCGCCGGCGCGGCAGTGGCCATCTGGGGCACCAACGTCGCCAACAACGATGCGGCGGTGGCCGAACTTGCCGCCGACGGCTCCGACGCTGCGGTCGCCGCCTTCCGGGTCGACGTCAGCGACGAGGACGCCGTCACGGCGGGAGTTTCGCAAACGCTGGAGAGGTTCGGCCAGATCGACTCATGCTTCGCCAACGCCGGGGTGCCCGGACGCCCGTCGCCGATCGACACCATGTCGACCGATGACTGGCGGCGGGTGATGTCGGTGAACCTCGACGGGCAGTTCTTCACCGTGCGCGCGGTCGCCGGTCACATGAAAGAGCGCCGGACCGGGTCCATCGTCTTCACCAGCAGCGTGTCGATGAC
>JAHZJY010000058.1 GCA_022600695.1 Actinomycetes bacterium
CAGGGGCTAGAAGTAGCGCGGGAAACTGCTCCAGTCCGGGTCGCGCTTCTCCAGGAAGGCGTCTCGGCCCTCGACGGCCTCGTCGGTCATGTAGGCGAGACGGGTGGCCTCGCCGGCGAAGATCTGCTGGCCGACCAGCCCGTCGTCGAGGAGGTTGAACGCGAATTTCAGCATCCGCTGCGCCTGCGGCGATTTGCCGTTGATCTTCTCCGCCCAGTGCAAGCCGACCCGCTCCAGATCCGCATGATCGATGACCCGGTTGACCGCCCCCATCCGGTGCATCTGCTCGGCGGTGTAGGCCTCCCCGAGGAAGAAGATCTCGCGGGCGAACTTCTGGCCCACCTGCTTGGCGAGGTATGCGCTGCCGTAGCCGCCGTCGAAGCTGCCGACGTCGGCGTCGGTCTGTTTGAAACGGGCGTGCTCCCGGCTGGCCAGGGTCAGGTCGCAGGTGACGTGCAGACTGTGCCCGCCGCCGGCCGCCCAGCCGTTGACCAGGCAGATGACCACCTTGGGCATGAACCGGATCAGCCGCTGAACCTCCAGGATGTGCAGGCGTCCCGCCCGCGCGGGGTCCACGGTGTCGGCACTGTCGCCGGCGGCGTACTGGTAGCCGCTGCGGCCCCGGATGCGCTGGTCACCGCCGGAGCAGAACGCCCAGCCGCCGTCCTTGGGCGAGGGGCCGTTGCCGGTCAGCAGAACCACCCCGACGGCGGGCCACATCCGGGCGTGGTCCAGGACCCGGTAGAGCTCGTCGACGGTGTGCGGCCGGAACGCGTTGCGCACCTCGGGACGGTTGAAGGCCACCCGGACCGTCGGCCGGGCCTCGCCGCCGAGAACATGCCGGTGATAAGTGATGTCGGTCAGATCCCCGAAGCCCTCGACAGGTTGCCAGAGGGCGGGCTCGAACGGGTTGTCGCTCACGGCACGAAACCTACGCCACGGCAATCACCGCTGACCCCTTCTCCTACGGGTGCGCTCTTGTCCACCTGTCAGCGACACCGGACGCCCTGATCCGGAGTTGTCGCGCTGAGGTGGGCAAACGAGCCAGCGGTTCGGACAGGTCAGCGGTTCGGGACGTCCGACAGCCCGGCTGATACCCGCGGCGATATCCCGAGCGCCACGGTGAGTTCCAGAACGGTCTGCGGGTCGCTGAGCCGTTCCCCGTAGAGATCGCGCAACTGGGTCATCCGGTAGCGCACGGTCTGGGCGTGAACGAACAGATCCGCCGCAACGGCCTCGCGCTGCCCCTGGTGCAGTAGCCACGCCCGCAATGTCTCGGTGAGCCGCTCAGCGGTGCTGGGCCGCAACGCTGCCAATGGTTCCAGCGCGCGCCGTCGCAGATCCTCAAGAGCTCCGGCATCGGCACTGAGCACGATCTCGACCAGGCGTTCGTCGGTATCGATGACATCGCCACCGTCACCGTCGAGGTGAACCGCTCGCACCGCACGCCGGTAGGACGATTCCACCAGCAGCCACGGCCGCGCGGGACCGACCACCGCCGACCGACCGGCCAACGTCGACATCAGCCTCGATCGTCGATCACCGTCCATATCGGGCACCAGTGCCGCCGCCCAGGCCTGCTCGGGGTCCAGACCGGGGAGCTCGTCGGTGGCCTGCAGGATTTCGCCGCTGAAGAGGCTGTCCAGCCCCCTGGCATTGGCCGCGGGCAGTAGCACCGCTGTGAGCGTCTGCGGGACAACCCAATTCGCCCGTTCCGCGCTCCCGCGCAGCACCTCCGGCGAGTCGCCGGTCAGCAGTTGCGCGGTGAGCAGGTCGAGGTAGCGCTGCCGCACCCGGCCCGCGGTGGCCGACTCATCGGCATGCCCCGAGACACTGGAGGCCGACAGTTCGTCGATATAGGCGAACACCAACTCGGCGAAGCGCGCGATGGTCGTTGCCGGCAGTCCGGCACCGACCGCGGTACCCGACAGTTCCCGCCAGGCCACCCGCGCCCCGACCCGGTACGCAGACAGCAACGCATCGATGGATCGGCCGTTACGGGCCTCACCGCGGCCCAGTTCGTAGGCGCCGTCGACGGCGGGCGACAGCTGGGTGCCGGGATCGGAGCCCTCGGCACGGGTGGCCAGGCGGAGGAACGCCCCCAGCGAGGTCTGTACGGCGTTCTCGATGTTCTGACCCATCTGCCCGCTGAACGGGTCGGTGTAGGCCGGCACCTCGGCGATGATCGCCTCGACGGTGCGCTCCGCCATACGCGGTAGGACGCCCTCCAGTGCGGCAGCGACCTCCGGCTCGAGTGCCAGACCGGAAAGTCGCGTCTCCGAACTCAGCATTTATCTCTTTCGAACAAAGTTAGGGATTTTTTCCACACTTGATCGTCAAGATTTTATCGCGGGAGCAGGTGAATGGTGGAGATATGACGATGACAGCGCCCCGCACCAACTCCGCCGCGATCCTGCGAGGGCAGGTGTTGAGATTGGCCGCGAGGCTGACCACTCCCCTGGTTCCGTCGGACTACCTCGACGTGATCGACCCCCTGCGCTCGGGTGCAGCACTGCGCGGACGCATCGTGGCGATCAACCCGGAAACCCGTGACGCCGTCACCCTGGTGATCAGGCCCGGCCGCGGATGGCGTGGCCACATTCCCGGTCAGTACATCCGGGTCGGCGTCGATGTTGACGGCGTCCGGCAGTGGCGGGCCTACTCGCTCACCTCGGCCGCCGGCCGGGCGGACGGCTGCATCACCATCACCGTCAAGGCCATTCCGGACGGCCTCGTCAGCGGCTACCTGGTGCGACGCGCAACAGTCGGCACGGTCATTCAACTCGACCAGGCGGCCGGCGATTTCACCCTGGCATTCCCGGCCCCGGCAAAGGTCCTGTTCGTCACCGCCGGCAGCGGTATCACCCCGGTGATGGGGATGCTGCGCACCATGCAGCAGACCCAGCCCCCGGGCCGCGCCCCCGATACCGTGATCGTGCACTCCGCTCCGACCGCCGCCGACGTCATCTTCGGCGGGGAACTTCGCCGGCTCGCGCGCGAGGGGCGGTTCCGCCTGGTGGAGATTCACACCGATACCGACGGCGTGCTGGACGCCGGCGATCTTGACGGCCTCGTCGGCGACATCACCGATCGACACACCTGGGCGTGCGGCCCCGTCGGACTGCTGGACAACCTCGAAACCCATTGGGCCGGTGCCGGTATCGCGAATCGTCTGCACACCGAAAGGTTTCGGCCAGCCGTCATCGCCACCGGCGAAGGCGGCACAGTGAACTTCACTGCCACCGACACCGCCGTGGAGAACGACGGCACCCGCAGCCTGCTCGACAGCGGTGAGGACGCCGGAGTCCTGATGCCGTCGGGCTGCCGGATGGGCATCTGCTTCGGCTGTGCGGCCCCGCTGCGCCGCGGCGCGGTCCGCGACCTGCGCACCGGCGAGCTCACCACCGCCGCCGAGGGTGACGGCGTCGTCATCCAGACCTGCATCTCCGCAGCCGCGGGGCCCTGCGCCATCGAACTCTGAACGCTCCGGAAAAGGAACACCGATATGACTGCTGTCCAGGAAACATTGACCGACCCGACCACCCACCTCACCGACGCCGACATCGAGGACCTCGGCGCCGAACTCGATGCCATCCGCGATCAGGTCATCGGCAGCCGCGGCGAACGGGACGCCGCCTATATCCGCGCCGTGATCGACGCCCAGCGCAAACTCGAACTCGGTAGCCGCGCGGTCCTGCTGTTCTCGCTGTTCCCACCCGCCTGGCTGGCCGGCACTGTGGGACTGTCGATCTCCAAGATCGTCGAGAACATGGAGATCGGCCATAATGTGATGCACGGTCAGTGGGACTGGATGCGCGACCCCGCCATCCACTCCACCACGTGGGAGTGGGACAACGCCTCACCGGCAGATATGTGGAAGCACTCCCACAACGAGTTGCACCACACCTACACCAACGTCCGCGGTAAGGACAACGACCTGGGCTACGGCATCATGCGGGTCGACGAGGAGCAACCCTGGAAACCGCTGTATCTGATTCAGCCGCTCTCCAACGCCGTCAACGCCTGCTTCTTTCAGTACGGAATCGCCTTCTACGACCTGGAGGTCGGCAGGTACCTCAAGGGCAGGGTGGAGAAGAAGGACTTCGTCAGCCGCGGAAAGAAAGTGCTGGCCAAGATCCGTCGGCAGGCCACCCGCGACTACGTGTTGCATCCGCTGCTGTCCGGCCCCTCGGCCCTGAGCACGCTGACCGCCAACCTCACCGCCAACCTGGTCCGCAATCTGTGGACGCACTCGGTGATCATGTGCGGGCACTTCCCCGAAGGCGTCCAGACGTTCGCCAAGGACTCCATCGAGGGTGAGACCCGCGGCCAGTGGTACCTCCGGCAGATGCTGGGCTCCGCCAATATCTCCGGTAGCCCGGCGATGCATTTCATGACCGGCAATCTGTCCTACCAGATCGAGCATCACCTGTTCCCCGACCTGCCGAGCAACCGCTACCAGGAGATCGCGCCCAAGGTGCGGGAAATATTCGATCGTTACGGCCTGACCTACACCACCGGGCCGCTGCCCAAACAGATCGCCTCGGCCTGGACGCAGATCATCCGACTTTCGGTTCCCAACCGAACGACACAGCAAGCCAAAGGAATCCACTGATGAGCGAACTCAAACACCTCGACCTGCACGGTGAACGACTGGCCTATGTCGATGAGGGCAGCGGCGAGGTACTGCTACTCCTGCACGGAATGGCCGGCAGCTCGCAGACCTGGCGGTCGGTGATCGGACCGCTGTCACGCCGCTACCGGGTCGTCGCGCCGGATCTTCCGGGCCACGGCGAGTCGGCCAAACCCCGCAGCGACTACTCCCTCGGCGCGTTCGCCGTCCTGCTGCGTGACCTGCTCGACGAACTCGCCGTCACCCGCGCCACCGTCGTCGGGCACTCACTCGGCGGCGGTGTCGCCATGCAATTCCTCTACCAGCACCCCGACTACTCCGAGCGGCTGATCCTGATCGGCAGCGGCGGCCTCGGCCCAGACGTGGGCCTGACGCTGCGACTGCTGTCCGCACCCGGTGCGGAGCTGATCATGCCGATCATCGCGCCCCGAAAGGTCCTCAACGCCGGTGAACGGGTGTGGTCGTGGTTGCGCGGTGCCGGCATCGAATCACCGCGCGGCGAGGAGATCTGGCGGTCTTACAGCACGTTCGCCGACGCCCCCACCCGGCAGGCCTTCCTGCGCACGCTGCGATCCGTCGTCGATTATCGCGGTCAGGCCGTCAGCGCCCTGAACCGGCTCAACACCAAGACCGAACTGCCGATCATGGCGATCTGGGGCGACAGTGACGCCATCATCCCGGTCGAACACGCCTACGCCGCCCAACAGGCCCGCCCCGACATCCGGCTGGAGGTGCTGACCGGCGTCGGACACTTCCCACAGGTGGAACGGCCCGCTGAGGTGATTGAGCTGATCGAGGACTTCCTGGCCGCCGCTCCGAGGCCGGCTCACAATCGCTCCGAGGCATAGAGCTCCCGCACCGTCAGCCTCCGGATCTTCCCGCTGGTGGTGCGCGGGATCCCCGTCCGCGGAACCAGCACGACATCGTCGAGGGAGAATCCGAAGACCGCCCGCACCCGGGTTGTCGCCTCGGCTCGGAGCCGTTCCCGCTGCTCGGGCTCGCTGACCGCGGTGGCCATCACCGCGACGACACGCTCCCGGCCGCGGCGCTCGTCCGGGGTGCTGAAGACGACGACCTGCCCGGGGCCGACCTCTGGCAGCTCGCCGATAGTCCGCTCGACATCGTAGGGCGGCAGGTTCCGGCCCCGGATGATCAGCATCTCCTTGCTACGGCCCACCACGAATAATTCGCCGTCGTGCAGGAATCCGCGGTCACCGGTGTCATGCCAGCCGCCCGGCGGGTGGCCCACCGTGCCGTCGGACCGGCGGTAACCGGTCATCACCGAGGCACCGCTGATCCGGATATCGCCCACCGAACCGGGATTCACCTCGACACCGTGGGCGTCGCGCACCGACACCCGCATCCCGTCGATGGGCGACCCACAGGAGACCTGCGGCCCCCGAACGCTGTCGGAGTCCACCACCCGGACCCGTCCGAAGTTGCCCGGCCCATCCGGGGCCGGTTTCAGCGCCACTGTGGTGGCCAGCACCGACTCGGCCATCCCGTA
Organism: Actinomycetes bacterium; assembly: GCA_022600695.1. GTDB lineage: Bacteria > Actinomycetota > Actinomycetes > Mycobacteriales > Mycobacteriaceae > Mycobacterium. Next base: position 6,141 of record JAHZJY010000058.1, read on the forward strand.
GCAGGGCACCAGCGCATCGGTGCGAAGCCCCAGCGGCCCGAAACCGTCGGTGAAGTACCGCAGGGTGGAGTGCGTGATCGGCTCCGCGCCCACATAGGCGTAACGCAACTCGGCGAGATCGATCCGCGACGCCGGGTCGGGGGCCCGGGCCAGCGCGTCGGCGGCGGCCCGGTAGGCAAAGGTCGGGCCGGCGGTCACCGTCGAGCCGTGATCGGTCATATGCCGCGGCCACGACAGCGGGTCGCGCAGGAATCCCAGCGGGGTCATCCACGCGATCGGTGACCCGTAGAGCAGGGCGGCGAGAACCTGGATGAACCCCATATCGTGGTACATCGGCAACCAACTGAACACCCGATCGCGGCCCCAGCGGGTGCCTATCGCATGCCCGATCACCGCGATGTTGTGCGCGACATTGTGCTGCGACAGCACAACCGCTTTCGGTGCCGATGTCGAGCCGGAGGTCAGCTGAATATGGTGCGGGTCCGATAGCAACGGCACTGCCCGACCCGCCCGCGACCACGGCCGGGCTTCGGCGATGTCCTCGTAGGCAATCAGCCCGGGGTGCTCCACGGCAGCCGCGGATCGGTGGTCGGTCAGCACCATCGTGGGGTCGACGACGTCCAGAGCGGCCCGAAGGTGTTGCACTCCTGCGGAATCCGCCCGCATGGGTGTAGTCGGAGGTGCCACCGCGCAGGGCACGGCGCCGAGCAGCAGAACGGCGAGCAGCGTCACCAGGTATTCCTCGGTATTGGCGGCCACCATCAGCACCCGGTCGCCGACGCCGAGACCGTTCCGGTCGAGTGCCCCCGCCCGGCCGCGGACACGCTGCGCCAGGGCCGGACCTGATATCGAGGCGAGGTGCCTGCGACTGTCGTAGAAGTCGAGTTGCCCGAGTCGCCCGCCGATCAGGAGTCCGTAATCGACTGCGCCGCTTGCCAGCGCGGGCGCGTTCGCCGCTATGTGAGCCTGGATGGCCGCCGGGAACGGGGTCATAAGTCGCCGGAGCGCCGGGCACGGCCGGCGATGCGGGTGCGGATGTAGTCCGCGATGTCGCCGAGCACGGTGAACGAGAATGCAGCCTCCTCCTCGATGAACACCGAGAACGTGTCTTCCATTTCGTTCATCAGGGCCATCAAGGTCGCCGAATCGACCGGAAGACTCAGCAGTGGCGTCTGGGCGTCAAGTCCACCGAGATCGACCTGGGCCAGGTCCTCCGGCGGCAGCAGCTTGATCAGACCGGCCCGGACCGCGTCAAGGACATCAGCGGTTTCGGGACGTTGTGACGGGTTCATCGGATCTACTTTCATCGGCGGAACGCGAGTGCGGGGTCGATGCGGGCGACACGGCGCAACGGCAGCAGCGACCCGAGGGCCGCCATGACGGCGGTGGCCAGTGCCATCCACGCCAGCATCACCGGGGTGACCGCTATCGTGACATCGCCGAGGCGATCACCGATCAGGAACTGTGTCGCGTACGCGAATGCGGCACCCAGCAGATAGCCCAGCGCGGCAATCAGCGCGGCCTGGCCAAGGACGGTGCGGATCAACTGAACCGGACGGACCCCGACGGCGCGCAGGACACCGAAGTCGGCCATCTGCTCATTGGTCGCCGCCAGCACCGTCAGACCGATCAACGCGACGCCGACCAGGGCGGCGATGGCGATCATGGCCTTCAGCGGCCGGCCGATCATCGAGATGATGATGTCGCGACTGTTCTGGGCGAAGGAGGCCGATGTCAGGGCGTCGACGCCGGGTATCGCGGCCCGGATCGCCTGTGCGGCCTGATCGGGGGTGTAACCGGGCGCGGGTTGCACCAGAACATAGGACACCCGGTCGCCGGCGCGCATCACGCGTCCTGCGTCGGGCAGCGAGAGGAATGCGTAGTAGTTACCCAGTGCGGCAGTCTGATCAGACAAGCCGACGACGGTGAAATCCCCATCGACGATCCGGACCGGATCGCCGAGACCAATCCCGTTCTTGGAAGCCAGCACCCGATCGAGCACCACCTCCCCGGGTGCTGTCACCCCGCTGCCCTGGGCCAGCGACCACGGCCCGCCGACTCCGGTTTCGGTGTCGTAGCCCAGCACGAAATAGGCGGTCTGCTCACCCTCGTGGATGAAGTCCGACGGCTGGCCGAGGATCGGATCGGCCGAGCCGACCTCCGGCAGTGCCACCAGTTGCCGTTCGACATCCGCCGGCAGCCACGACACCGCCCGGAACATCTGCGACACCCCGGGTTGCATCACCCACACGGCATTCCGCGCATGGTCGATGTAGGTGGTTACCTGCTTGGTGGTACCGGCGAAGATACCCGCCATCACCAGCACCAGCAGCACCGCGAAGCCGACGCCGACCACCGACAGCAGCAACCGGGTGCGTTCGGCGACCAGGTTTTTCACGGCAACGATCACTCGATCGTGACCTCCTTACCAACCTCGTCCACCATCAGCCCGCCATCAGTATGTCGGACGGCACCGGGCCGGAGTTCCCGCTGATTCCCGCCCCGGTGTCGGCGTTGGCGTCGGTAGGCTTACCGGTATGGGCGATCGCTATCTCGGGGCCACCACATTGCTCGATATCGACGATCCGCGAGTGCGTGCGGTCGGGGAACGCCGCGGTTGGCCGCAGCTTCCCGAGGCAGACCGGATCGGTGCGGTGTACGGGTTCGTGCGTGACGCAATTCCGTTCGGGTACAACGCCTCCGATGACCTGCCGGCCTCGGCGGTGCTCGCTGATGGTTACGGCCAGTGCAATACCAAGACGACCCTGCTGATGGCGCTGCTGCGGGCCAACGGGATCGGCTGCCGCTTCCACGGGGCCACGATCGACAAACAACTCCAGCAGGGTGTGATGGTCGGTCCGTTCTACCGGTTCGCCCCGCGCGACATCATCCACAGTTGGGCCGAGGTTTTCACCGCTGACCGATGGGTGGGCCTGGAAGGCGTCATCCTCGACGAGGCCTACCTGGCCGGTCTCCGGAATCGGACCGGTCAGCATCAGGGCCCGTTCCTCGGTTACGGCGTCGGCACCGAGGATCTGGCCGACCCGCCGATCGACTGGAACGGGACCGACACCGCCATCCAGGCAACCGGGGTCAACCGGGACTTCGGCGTGTTCGACGACCCGGACGCGTTCTACCGCGAGCACGGCGTGAATGCCTCCGGCGTCAAGGGATTTCTGTATCGCACCATCATGCGCACGGCGATGAACGCCAGGGTCAAGGCGATTAGGCTGACCGGCGACCGGGCCGGCGCTGTTCGGAGCTGACACTTTTCAGCACGCGGTTTCCAGGATCCGGCCGTCCTCCAGATGGATCACCCGGTCGGCGATAGCGTCCAGGCGCGGATCGTGCGTGACGATGATCACCGCGGCCCCGTGCGCCCGCGCGGCGGCGGCGAGTTGCTCGCTCACCTTGCGGCCGGTGGCGGAGTCAAGGTTGGCGGTCGGTTCGTCGGCCAGGATCACCTCCGGTCCCATCGCCAGCGCCCGCGCGGTCGCGACCCGCTGCTTCTCCCCACCGGACAGCTCGGACGGCCGGTGTCCGGCCCGGTGCGCCAGGCCCAGGGAATCCAGCAGTTCGGTGGCCCGGGCCGTCGCGGCGGACTTTCGCACGCCGGCGTAGCGCAGGGGCACCGCCACGTTCTCGGCGCTGGTCAGCGAATTGAGCAGATTGTAGTCCTGGAACAGGAAGCCCAACCGCATCAACCGCAGGGTGGCACGCTCCCGCTCGGTCAGCGTGCGAGCATCCCGGCCGCCGACGCTCACCGTGCCGGAATCGGGTGTCAGCAACAGGCCCATCACCAGCAGGGCGGTGGTCTTGCCGCCGCCGGAGGGTCCCATCACCAGCACCACCTCGCCGCGGTCGACCGACAGCGAGATCCCGCTCAATGCCTGCACCGCGGCCTCACCCGTGCCGTAGTGATGGGTGACATCGGCTAATGCCAGCACCGGGTCGGCCGTGTCCGGCAGCACCGATCGGTGGCAGCGGCCGCATCGGGGCGGCGCCGCGTCTACGTGACATACCGGGCAACGCATCAGTGTCCTTCCTAGTGCCGGAACGCGAGGGCGGGGTCGATCCGGGCGACGCGGCGGGCGGGCAGCACCGATCCCAGCACCGCCATCACCGCGGTGCCCACCGCCACCACCAGCAGCATGGTCGGGGTGATCGCGATCGAGACATCGCCCAGACGGTCGCCGACCAGGAACTGCGCGGCGTAGGCGGCGCCGGCGCCCACCAGATAGCCCAGCGTCGCGATGACCGCCGCCTGGGTCACCACGGTGCGCCACAGTTGCGGTGAACGCACACCCAGCGCGCGCAGGACGCCGAAGTCTCGCACCTGCTCGGCGGTCAGCGCCCACATGGTCAACCCCACCAGGGCGATGCCCACCAGCGCGGCGATACCGATCATCGTCTTCAGCGGACGGCCGATCATCTTCACGATGATGTCGCGGCTGTTGTCGGCGAAGACAGCCGACGTCAAGGCGTCCACGCCGGGGACGCCGGTCCGGATGGCCGCCGCCAACTGCTCCGGGCTGTCACCGGCCCGGGGCTGGGTCAGAAAGTAGGACACCCGGTTGCCCGCGCGCAGCAGCCGGGCGGCGTCCCGAAGCGTGATGAACGCGTAGTAATTCGTCGCCGCAGCGGTCTGATTGGACAGGCCCACGACGGTGAAGTCCTCATCGATCAGCTGAACCGTGTCGCCGGGGCGGATGTCGTTCTTGGCGGCCAGAATACGGTCCAGGACGACCTCACCGGGTTGATCGATGTTGCGCCCCTGCGCCAGCGACCACGGCCCACCGACACCGGTGGCAGTGTCGTAGCCGAGGACGAAGTAGGCGCTGTGGGTGCCGTTGTGGACGAAGTCCGATGGCAGTCCCAGGATCGGATCGGCGGAGGCAACCTCGGGCAGCGCGGTCAGCCGCTGTTCGTCGTCGGCGGGCAACCAGGAAACCGCCTTGAACATCTGGGAAACCCCGGGTTGCGTCACCCACACGGCGTCCCGGGAATTGTCGATATAGGTGGTCACCCCGCGCGTGGTGCCGACGAAGATACCCGCCATGATCAGGACCAGCAGCACCCCGAGCGCGACCCCGAGCACCGAGAACCCGAGACGGGTCTTCTCGGCGAGAAGGTTCTTGA